>JASHRZ010000343.1 GCA_030037055.1 Alphaproteobacteria bacterium | reverse complement strand
ACGCTGGGGCGTGCCCGAGGATCTCGCCGGCATCGCCGTCTTCCTGGCGAGCCGTGCCGCCGATTTCATCACCGGCGCGGCGATCCCGGTCGATGGCGGCTACTCGGCGCAGGGGTAGAAATCTGGCTAGAGGCGGCGGCGCGACATCGGCGAATGTCGCCGCCGCCGGCCTAGTGATCTTCGGGACCGAGCTGCTTTTCGAAGAGCCTAGGCAGGCGCTACCGATCAAGGCGTTATCGCCTGTTCCCACGTGGAGGCGCAAGTCGCTGCGGCCGCAGAAGAAGCGTCTCCCTGGTAGAGTTGCTCCCTCGGTCATGAGCAGCGATGAAATGGCGGGGTGGACTAAAGCAAGAGCGGCGACGGCAAGTTTCCGGTCCTGCTTCTGCCGCATGATGAGATAGATAGCGATAGCCGTGGCGATGGCATCATAAAGATCTTCCTTCTCCATCGCCTTGACCCAGTCATTGGAAAGCATCTGGATTATCTTCGACGGCTCGTCGTCAGGCATGAGCATCACCATCGCCGGTGCGGTGGACGGCCGCGCTCCCCGAATTCCGGGAACACCTTGTCTACAAATGGTCAATGCCTTCAGGCAATCGGTTGGGGCTCGTCCGCTCAAAATGCAAGCATGGTGGGCGGCCGCGTAGGTTTGACGGGTTGCGTATTGCCGCGGCCGGCCGGATAGCCGGATCTAGCAAGCCGGCGGCACGCACGGCGGAGGTTCGCACGTGGTCTGAAGTGCCGGCGTGAAACGAGCTCTATGCAAATCCTATCGCGATGCCAAGGCGTGTAAAGGCTCACCCACAGTAAATTCTCAAGTCTCGGAGAAGCGGTAGCGGAAGCAGCAGCGCTGCTGCGCGGCGATTGACAAGACCGCCGCGCGCGCTATCCCATCCCCAAACGGATCCAGGGAAGGACGGAAGCCATGAGCGATTTCACCAAATTCTACATCAACGGCGAGTGGGTGGCGCCGCTCGACCCCCGCCCGTTCGACGTCATCAACCCTGCCACCGAGGAGCCCGTGGCGCGGATCAGCCTGGGCGGCGCGCGCGATGTCGACCGCGCGGTCGCCGCCGCCAAGGCCGCCTTCCCGGCCTATGCACGCACCAGCAGGGACGAGCGCCTGGCGCTGCTGCAGAAGATCGTGGAGTGCTACAAGGCGCGCTATGACGAGCTGGCGCAGACCATCACCAAGGAGATGGGCGCGCCGGCTTGGCTCGCGAGCCGCGCCCAGGCCGCGGTCGGCATGGCGCATTTCAACCAGATGCTGACCGTGCTCAAGGATTTCGCCTTCGAGAGCCTGCGCGGCAAGACGCTGATCGCGCGCGAGCCGGTCGGCGTCTGCGGCTTCATCACGCCGTGGAACTGGCCGATGAACCAGATCGCCTGCAAGGTGGTGCCGGCGCTCGCCGCCGGCTGCACCATGGTGCTGAAGCCCTCGGAGTTCACGCCGCTCGACGCCGTCATCTTCGCCGAGATCCTGCATGCGGCGGGCGTGCCCAAGGGCGTCTTCAACCTGGTCAATGGCGATGGGCCGACGGTCGGCCAGGCGCTCGCCACTCATCCCGACATCGATATGGTGTCGTTCACCGGCTCGACCCGCGGCGGCATCGCCGTCGCCAAATCCGCCGCCGACACGGTGAAGCGCGTGCATCAGGAGCTCGGCGGCAAATCCGCCAACATCATCCTGCCGGATGCCGATCTGCAGAAAGCGGTGGCGAGCGGCGTGCAGGCCTGCTTCCTCAACAGCGGCCAGTCCTGCGACGCGCCGACGCGCATGTTCGTCGAGGCGAAGCAGCACGACCAGGCCGCTTCCATCGCCAAGGCCGCGGCCGAGGCGACCAAGGCCGGCGATCCCAACGTCAAGGGCACCAGCATCGGCCCGGTGGTGAACGAGGCGCAGTTCCGCCGCATCCAGAAGCTGATCGAGACTGGCATCGCCGAAGGCGCCACGCTGGTGGCCGGCGGTCCGGGCCGGCCCGAGGGACTCAACCGCGGCTATTACGTTCGCCCCACCGTCTTCGCCCATGTGAAGCCGGGGATGACCATCGCGCGCGAGGAGATCTTCGGCCCTGTCCTCTCCATCCTGCCTTATGACAGCGAGGAGCAGGCGATCAGCATGGCCAACGACAGCGTCTATGGCCTCTCCGGCTATGTGCAGTCCGGCGATCTCGAGCATGCGCGCCGGGTCGCGGCGCAGCTGCGCACCGGCCAGGTGCGGCTCAATGGCGCCGGCCCGGATTTTGCCGCGCCCTTCGGCGGCTACAAGCAGTCGGGCAACGGCCGCGAATGGGGCGAGTTCGGCCTCGAGGCTTTCCTCGAAATCAAGGCGGTGGTGGGATACGCCGTCTGAGCGCGCCGGCTCACAGCCGGCCGAGGGCGCGCAGGATGCGCGCCGGGGTGATCGGCTGCTCAGAGACCCGCGCCCCCAAAGGCGCCAGCGCGTCGTTGATGGCGTTCATCACCGCCGCCGGAGCCCCGGCGGTGCCGGCCTCGCCAATGCCTTTGGCGCCGAGCTCCGTGCCGGCGAGCGGCGTCTCCAGATGCGCCACCTCGATGTCGGGCATCTCGGCGGCCATGGGCACGAGGTAATCGGCGAGAGTGCCGTTGCGCAGCTGCCCCGCCGCGTCATAGAGACATTCCTCAAAGAGAGCCGCACCCAGCCCCTGGACGACGCCGCCGCGGATCTGCTCGTCGACCAGCAGGGGGCTTACCATCCTGCCGCAATCCTCCACCACCCAATGCTTGAGCAGGCGGACGAAGCCGGTCTCGATGTCGAGCTCGAGCCATGACGCCTGCACGCCGTTGGTGAAGGCGAAGGGATAGTCGCGCGGCTGGTGATGGCGCGTCGCCATCAGCTCGGGCTGCGTGAGGGGCGGCAGCGTGTCGCCGCGGAAATATCCCGCACGGCCGACCTCCTCGAGGCCGATGCGGCGCGCGCCGGTTTCGGCATCGACGATCCATCCCTCGGCGATGTCGAGATCGCCCGGCGCCGCCTGCAGCATGGCGCCGGCAAGATCCAGGATGTTGGCGCGCAGCGCCTTCGCCGCCTGCAGCGCCGCCTCGCCGCCGATGCCGGTGCCGCGCGACGCCCAGGTGCCGCCGCCATAGGGCGTGCGCTCGGTATCGCCGGTGACGACGCGCACGCGTGCCAGCGCCACGCCCAGCACCGAGGCCACGATCTGCGCCACCATGGTCTCGGTGCCCTGACCCTGCTCGGTGACGCTGATGGCGCAGGTGACCGAGCCGCCGGGCTCGAGGCGGACGCTGCAGCCGTCCTGCGCCGAGATCGGCGCGCCGCCCACGCCGTAGAAGGCAGGGCCGGGATTGGTGATCTCGACGAAGCTCGCAAGCCCGATGCCGCGATGGATGCCCTTGGCGCGGAGATCCCGCTGCTCGCGGCGCAAGCCCTCATAATCCATCAACTCCAGCATGCGCTCGAGCGCGCGTTGATGCGACAGCTTCTCGAACAGCAGCCCGGCCGGGCTCTTCCAGGGATAGGCCTCGTCGGCGATGAGATTGCGCCGGCGCAGCTCGGCCGGGTCCATCGCGATGGCGCGCGCGGCAAGATCGACCAGCCCCTCGGTGACGGCACAGGCAATGGGATGGCCGACGGCGCGGTATTGCGACATCGGCGGCTTGGTCTGGAAGGCGACGCGAAGCCGCGCGCGGTAATTGGCGGAGCGATACCACGAGCCCGTGAGGCCGACGATCTGGTTGCCTTCGACCGCGCTGCTGCGCGGATATGTCGAGTAGGGGCCGATGCCGGTGAGGTCGTCGATAGCGATGGCGAGGATCTCGCCGGTTCGGCTCACCGCCATGCGCGCGGCGACGCGGTGCTCGCGCGCATGGATGTCGGAGACGAAAGACTCCAGCCGGTCGGCGACGAACTTGACCGGTCGGCCGAGCAGCAACGCCAGCGCGATCACCGCCATCTCGTCGGGATAGACGTGGATCTTGACGCCGTAGGAGCCGCCAACATCGCGGCAGACGACGCGAACGTCGGTTTCCGCCAGAGGGAAATGACGCAGCACGATCTCCTTCATCATATGGGGCGCCTGGGAGGAGCAGTAGAGCGTCAGCCGGCGGTCGCCGGGGTCGAACTCGGCGAGGATCGAGCGCGGCTCCGGGCAGACGCCGGTGTGGCGGGCGAAGGTGAAGGTCTCCGCCACCACCGCATCGGCGCGGGCGAAGGCATCGTCCACCGCGCCGGCATCGACGGCGCGGGCGAAGGCGAGGTTGTCGCCGAGCGTGTCGTGGATCGCCCGCGCGCCGGGCGCCAGCGCCGCCTCGGCCGAGGCGAGCGGCGGCAGCTCTTCCCACTCCACGGCAATCTCCGCCAGCGCGTCCTCCGCCTCGGCGCGGCTTTCCGCCGCCACCGCGGCCACCGGCTCGCCCTGCCAGCAGGCGCGGTCGCGGGCAAGCGGATGCTGCGGCGCCGATTTCATGCCTTTGAGATGCGTGAGCACACCGACCCAGGGCGTGCAGAGCCCGGCAAGATCGGCCGCAGTCACCACCCGCACCACGCCCGGCCGGCGCGAGGCCGCAGCGGTGTCGATGTGCTTGATCCGCGCATGCGCATAGGGGCTGCGCAGAAACGCGGCATGCAGCAGCCGCGGCAGGCGAATGTCGTCGACGAAGACGCCGCGCCCCTGCAGCAGGCGCTGCGCGTTGGGGCGCGGCACGCTCTTGCCGATATAGCTGTTCGGGCGGTCGAGGAAGGAGAGCGGCCGCTCGCTCATGGCGCGCTTTTCCCAGCCCGGGCGCGGCAGGTGGCCTCGACGGCGTCGATGATGGCGTGATAGCCGGTGCAGCGGCAGTAATTGCCCGAGAGGAAGTCGCGGATCTCCGCGCGGCTTGGCACGCCGCCGCGGCGCAGCAGCGCGGCGGCGGCGACCAGGATGCCGGCGGTGCAGAAGCCGCATTGCAGCGCGTTGTGCTGATGGAAGGCGGCCTGCAGATCGGCGATCTCGCCGCTGCGGGAAAGGCCTTCGATGGTCTCGATGCTGGCACCGTCGAGCTGCGCCGCAAAGAGCAGGCAGGCGCGCACGATTGCGCCGTCGAGGCGCAGCGTGCAGGCGCCGCAGACGCCGTGCTCGCAGCCGGCGCGCGTGCCGGTGAGACCGAGCTCCTCGCGCAGAAAATCGACCAGGCTCTGCCGCGCGGCGACGCGGCGTGCCACTGCCTGGCCGTTGACCGTCAGCCGGATATCGACGCTCTCGCTCATGCCGCCATCAGCGCGCGCGCCGCCCGGCCGAGAAGGACGCGCGCGAGATGGAGCTTGGTGGCGCCGTCGGCCTGGAGATCGCCCGGCGGATCGAGGTCCCGGGCGAGCGCCGCCTGCGCCGCGGCAATGCGCTCGGCGGTGATCCCTGCCGCCAGCGCCGCCGACGCCGCGCCCGCCTCGACCGGCTTGTTGCCGACGCCGAAGAAGACGAGGCGGAGACCGACCTCCCGCGCCTCCGCGGCAAGACCGACCAACGCGTAATCGCCGCGCCGCCGGGCGAGTTCGACGAAGACGCTGCGCGTTCCCTGCGGCGCAACGGGAACGTCGATGGCGGTGATGACCTCGTCGGGCGCGAGCGCCGTCTCGTAGAGCGCGCGGAAGAAATCGCGCGCGCTGACCGCCCGCTCGCCGCGGCGGCTTGCCAGATGCAGCACCGCGTCGAGCGCGAGCACGCAGGCTGGCAGCTCCGCCGCCGGATCGGCCTGCGCCAGGCTGCCGCCGAACGTCCCGCGGTTGCGGATGGCGGGGTGCGCGATGTGCGGAATCGCCTGGTGGATAAGCGGCGCGAGACGCGCCACCAGCGGCGAGGCCCCGACCTCGCTGTGCCGCGTTAGCGCGCCGATGCGCAGCATGCCGCCGCGCCGCTCGATGCCGGTGAGCGCGGCAATCGGATTGATATCGATCAGCAGGCGTGGCTCCGAGAGCCGCATGTTGAGCGCCGGAACCAGGCTCTGCCCGCCGGCAAGGATGCGAGCGTCCTCGCCGTGCTCGGCAAGCGCGTCGAACACCTGGGCGAGCGAGGAGGCCCGCAGATAAGCGAAGCTGGGCGCCTTCAGGACATCCTCCCACCGGGCGCGACGCGTTTCTCGCGCCGGTGTCAGCATGTGGCGCGGGTCGCGGCGCGTCAATTGCCGCCCGATGGAAATGAATGCGGAGGTCGGCTGTATGGCAGCCCTGCGTCCTTCGTGACGCGATGCTGCGCATCGCTCCTCAGAATGAGGCGAGAGTAAGTCGGGCATCATCGGTCGGTGCCATTCTCCATCCTTCCTCATCCTGAGGCGGCCGCGAAGCGGCCGTCTCGAAGGACGCATGGCCGGCTTGCAGCATTGAAATTCGCCGCTCTCCCGGGCCTCATCATCGCCCGTGGACAGCGGTCGAAACGGATCCCACAATGGGGCCGCCCGAACGAGCGCACGACGTGAGAAACATCGACCGCAGCAAGCCCCGCCCGACCCGCCGCGGCCGCAAGCCCGCACGCGGCGCGCGCAAGCGGCTGCCGCCGGATCAGCGCGAGAAGCTCATCGCCGAGGCCGCCGTGCGCTTTTTCGCCGAGCACGGCTTCGAAGGCCAGACCCGCGCGCTCGCCCGCCGCCTCGGCATCACCCAGCCGCTGCTCTACCGCTACTTCCCGAGCAAGGAGGCGCTGATCGAGCGCGTCTACCAGGAGGTCTTCGTCGGCCATTGGAATCCGCAATGGGAGACGCTGCTCGAGGACCGGCGCGTGCCGCTGCGCGAGCGGCTGCTGCGCTTTTACCGCGACTATGCTGCCGCCATTCTCCGTTATGAATGGGTGCGGCTCTTCACCTTCTCGGGGCTGAAAGGCCTCGATCTCAACGCGCGTTATCTGCGGCTGATGCGCGACCGCATCTTCCCTCGCGTCGTGGCCGAGGTGCGCCACGCCTATGGCCGGCCGAGTCCGGAGCAGGTGCCTATCGGCGAAGCCGAGATCGAGATCGTCTGGAGCCTGCATGCCGCCATCTTCTATCTCGGCGTCCGCCGCTGGATTTATGGCCTGCCCATTCCGGAGCATCTGGACCAGGCGGTTGCCGACAAGGTCGCCGCCTTCCTCGACGGGGCGCCGGCGGTGATGGCGCCGGCGGGGATGCCGGCCCTCGCCGCCGGGCGTTGACAGAATGCGCGGCGAGATTATCGTTTATCTCCGGATAAATTACCGGGGGTCCGGCGATGCCTGAAGCGACCCGCGCCAGCTCCGCTCCGCCCTCCTTCGCCGAGCTGCGCCAGCGCGCCGAGGCGCTGGTGCCGGTACTGCGCGAGCGCGCGGCCAAGACCGAGGCCCTGCGCCGGCTGCCCGACGAAACCGTCGCCGATCTGCACCGATCGGGCCTCTTCCGCATGCTGCAGCCCGCGCGGGTCGGCGGCAGCGAGCTGCCCTACACCGCGCTGGTCGAGCTCGCCGCTATCGTCGCCAGCGGCTGCGGCTCGACCGCCTGGGTGCTCAACAACCTCGCCAGCCATCACTGGATGCTGGGATACTGGCCCAAGGCGGCGCAGGACGAGATCTGGGGCCCCTCGCCCGACACGCTCATCGGCTCGGCCTTCATCTTCCCCGGCGGCCGCGCGCGCAAGGTCAAGGGCGGCTATCGCCTGAGCGGGCGGTGGCCGTTCTCGAGCGGGGTCGATTCCTCCGCCTGGAACATGATCGCCGCGGTGGTGCCGGACGAACAGACGGGCGCCAGCGAGCATCGCGTCTTCCTGGTGCCCGCGAGCGATTACAGCGTCGTCGACACCTGGTATGTCAGCGGGCTGGCCGGCACCGGCAGCAAGGACGTCGCCGTCAGCAACGTGCTGGTGCCGGAGCATCGCACGCTCTCGATCGAGGCAGGCAAGGGCGGCCAGCATCCCGGCAGCGCGGTCAATCCCGGCGCGCTCTTCCGCCTGCCGTGGTTTGCCCTCTTCGGTTTCGTCATCGCCAGCGTCTCGCTCGGCATCGCCAAGGGCGCGATCGAGCAATTCGTCGCCGCCACGCGCAGCAAGCTCGGCACCTATTCCGGACGCAGCCTCGCCGATTTCTCCACCATGCAGGTCCATGTCGCGGAAGCGGGCGCGCTGATCGACGCCGCCGAGGCACTGATGCTGCGCGATTGCGAGGAGGCGACAGCCTTCGCCGAAGCCGGACAGGTGCCGCCGATGGAGCACAAGGTGCGTTGGCGGCGCGACGGCGCCTATGCCGCGCGCCTGTGCGGCAAGGCGGTCGACATCATCTTCGCCGCGGCGGGGGGCGGCGCGATTTATGAGAGCAATCCCCTGCAGCGCGCGTTCCGCGACATCCATGCGGCCAACGGCCATTTCGCCGTCAACTGGGACGCCAACGGCATCAATTACGGCCGCGTTGCGCTCGGGCTGCCGCCGGACTCGGCCAATCTCTAGCTCCTAACGCGATGTCGCACTCCAAGGACCCCGCCATGCCCGACCCGCCCGCTGCCGCGCCGGCGCCGGCGGGCTTCGACATGCGTGACTTCCGCGACGCGCTCGGCACCTTCGCCACCGGCGTCACCATCATCACCGCGCGCGGCCGCGCGGGGGAGCCGGTAGGGCTCACCGTCAACTCCTTCGCGTCGGTTTCGCTCGACCCGCCGCTGGTGCTGTGGAGCCAGTCGCTCTACGCGCAGAGCCTCGCTTCCTTCCAGGAGGCCTCGCATTTCGTCGTCAACGTGCTGGCGGCCGACCAGGTCGATCTCTCGCGGCGCTTTGCCGGCGCCCACGACAACCGCTTCCTCGACGTCGAGCACATCGTGCCCGAGCATGGCGCGCCGGTCATCGCCGGCTGTGCCGCGCATTTCGAATGCCGCAACGAGGCGCGCTATTACGGCGGCGACCATGTCATCTTCCTCGGTCGCGTCGAGCGCTACGCGCATAGCTCGAAGCCGACCTTGATGTTCTGCCACGGCCGCTACATGCGCGGCCGCCCGCTCGAGGCGATCGCCGAGGAGTGAACCGGCGCGAGGGATGCGAAGGCGGCTGGCAATGCGCGCCGTCTTCCGCCATTCTAGCGCGCGTCAAAAAAGGCATCCCGGCCGAGCAAGAAGCGGGAGCGAAAGCGGGAGGGCGGAATGGGTCGGCGTCTTCATGCGATGAGCGGTTGGCTTGCGACAACTTTCCTCGCGGCGAGCATGGCGCCCGCCGCGGCGATGACGGCGAAGCCGACGCTCAAGATGCGCTAGCAGCGCCGAGACGGAATCGCCGCGATGGACGTCTCCCTCGATCTGTTGCTGGGCGCGGTCGTCGCCGGCGTCCTGCTCGGCGGCTTCTATGCGGCCGTCTCGGTCGGCGTCGCCATCTCCTTCGGCATGCTCGACATCGTCAACATCGCGCACCCCGCCTTCATCATCCTCGGCTCCTACGTCGCCTACATCATCAACAGCAGCTTCGGCCTTGATCCCATCCTCACCGCGATCGTCATGCTCCCGGTCTTCTTCCTCCTCGGCGCCGCGGTCTACGAGGTCTATTACGCGGTCTTCGAGCGGCGCGGCGACGAGGCGCTGCGCGGGCTCGCCTTCTTCTTCGGCCTGCTCTTCATCGTCGAGGTAGCGCTGATCCTGGTCTTCGGCGTCGACTATCGCTTCGTCGAGGCGCGCTATATCGGCCCGACGCTGCATTATGGGCCCATCGACCTGCCGCTGCGTATGCTAGTGCCGTTTGCGGTGTCGATTCTGCTGATGGCGGGGCTGCAGCTTTATCTGTCCCGCACCTTCATCGGGCGCGCGATCATGGCGG
>JASHRZ010000342.1 GCA_030037055.1 Alphaproteobacteria bacterium | reverse complement strand
GCAACGACTTTATTGAGTTTTCACCCTAGTCATCCCATATAATTATGACTATCTCATTCGGTCGGCGAGAGGGGGGAACCCCGCGGTCGTTGTGCGTGAAACCTCAGGGTCCCCCGTCGTCTCGCTCAGAGGGGAAGGAGGTGTCACATGTGGTCCCTCACTCGCTCGAATAATCGCGGCATTTGCGGTGCTACTTCCCCCTACCCAAAGGGTCGGCGCAATCGCCTTGTGGTGACGATCGCAACGATTGGCGCTCTCGGTTTGGCCGCGGCGGCTGAAGCTCAGTCCGTACCTGGAGGCTTCTGCCCTGTCACACAGGTTCGAGTAGATGGCGTGCCGGGTTCGATCCTGAGAGAAAAGCTCTGGGAATACAAGCAGGACAAACCCCCCGCCCATCCCGTCTTTGGATATGTGGACATGGAATGCTGGATCGTATCCGACGCGATTCCCATAGACATCGCTAAGCGGGTTGGGTTTGCCGTAGGCAGTCGGGGTTCTCCGGCACTAGCGACCCAGTCAATGCTGGAATTTGCGGATCAACAAACAGTGTCCAGCACGAGCGGCGTCGGCGTGACGCGCGAGGGTTTGGCAATCTTTGGCAACGTCGCCCCAGAGCACGATTGTGTCTTTGCGGTACACGTTTGGTCCGAGACTTGCCCACGTCGCTGACAATGCGGGCCAGGGCACTGTTCTTTGGCCCTGGCCTCTTCGCACTGTCTGCTCTGGGAAGCAGACCTTCGCATCCCGTGCTGCCCCTAGTGCCAAGGTTGGGTGTCCCGCATTCGGCCTCGTTCCAAGCGACCGACGGCAAGCGACTTTGCCCGAAGGCAGACGCAGCTGGAGCGCCACTATGCCAGACCGCGTGCATCAACCCGCTGCGACGCACGCTCTTCTTGGCTACCGCGACGGCTCCTCGCGATCACCTCGCCGCGCGTCGGCTCTTTTCCCCTCGCCGATCTCGGCATGCCCGACCTCGACAGTCTCGCCTTTGACATAGCCTTCGCGTTGAAACACGGGCCGCACTCGGCAGGCGTCGTGCCATAAGGCACTCGACTACCTCGCGACGATGCCATAGTACTCGCAATGCTTCTCGCGCAGCTCGATCGGAAGCGCTTTGAAAAAGCCGGGATTTGAGTGCCAAATATCGTATGTCTGCCTGCACCAGGGCTCGGGTACCGCGGGACGCTCAGCCGGCGCTTCGGCTACGGCAGCGGCGGTGTGAGGGGTGGCGGGACTTTTGCGACGGGCGGGTTATGGTTGGCTTGGACATTGGGTCTTCCTCTCGAGTTGAAGGTGACCCTTCATGCTCGGAGCCCGACCCGAAGCCGCTCAATCTCTCACGGGTTCATTGCCGTCCACGGCCATCCTCCACGGTGCCCCAAATACCTATCCCGCGGAGCGGGTTCGTACATGGGCGCGAACCAGTCGGCGAAGCAGCACGGCGAATGTCTGCTTTGGGAACTGTGCAGCAGCCGCGCAATGACAAGGCTTGCGTCGGAGGAAGCCGTGGCGAGGAGGCGAGGACGCTTTATGGGTTTTGAGCTTAGCCATCGTCGAATGCCTGCTTCCCCTTCGCGGTCCAGAGCGACCGCGCGTGCTCGCGATCCTCGCTCCGGAGCTTTTCGGCCATCCAGAGCAGCGCGCCGTAGATCGTGGCGCGGTCGTCGCCGGTCAGGTCCACGATCCCGGCCTTGACGACCAGGCCGCCGAGTTCGATCAGATGCCGCGTGCGCTTGCGGCGCTCGACCTGCCACATTCGCATGTCATGTCGCACCCGCGCCGCCTGATGCCGGTTCCGCGCCGCCCGGTTGCGTCGCAGCGCCGCCAGCGGCGCGCTCAGGCGCTGGTACAGGTCGGCGCGACCGGCCTTGAAAGAACGCGGCCCCGCGCTTGGCCCATGCCTCTCTCTTTCCGGCGTCTTTGGTTTCGGCCAGCACGATCAGCGCGCCCGCCAGTTCGTCGGCGCTGAGGGCGTCGGCTCCGGTCGAGATGACCAGTTCGCCAAGCTGTTGCACCTTGCGGGCTTTCAGGTCTTTTGCCTTGTCTTCGAGCGACTTCAGTTCCGCGTCGAAGTCCCGTGGCTTGCGCATCGTCGTCTCCATAAGCTGTCGATGGAGCGATGATAGTTAAGCGCCTGCCACAATGCTGTAAGGTTGCTGGGACGGCCTGGAACCGCGCGGGCTGTCCCGCGAAATTAGTTTCGAGGGCGCGCTTATACGTCGTTCCGACGTGCGCTTGGACGTGGCGATGATACGGTCGCGATGGCGATCTATCATCTTCACGTCAAGGTCATCGGCCGCAAGTCCGGCTCCAGCGCGGTGGCGTCCGCCGCCTACCGCTCGGCCTCGCGGCTGCGCGACGACCGGCTTGAACGCAGCCATGACTTCTCCAACAAGCGCGGCGTCGTCCATTCCGAGGTCATGCTGCCGGAGCATGCGCCCGAGCAATGGAGCGACCGCGAACGGCTCTGGAACGATGTCGAAGCCTTCGAGGTCAGGAAGGACGCTCAGCTTGCCCGAGAGGT
>JASHRZ010000341.1 GCA_030037055.1 Alphaproteobacteria bacterium | reverse complement strand
CACGCTCACTTTAACGACCGTCGCGGTTTACATCGCGGGTTGCGCGAGCATGGCGTAGGCGCCGCCCGAACGCTATATAGGCTGCCATGCTGTTTCCTCCTTTCGAACCCGATCGCGATGAGCCCCGTCGTCGGCGCTTCCGGCCGATCCCGGTGCGCACCCTGGTGCCCAACGTGATCACGCTCCTCGCGCTGTGTGCTGGTTTGACCTCGGTGAGGCTCGCGATCGAGGACCATCTCGATCTCGCGCTCGCCGCCATCGTCTTTGCGGCCGTCCTTGACGGCCTCGACGGCCGGGTGGCGCGGCTGATCAAGGGGACTTCACGATTTGGCGCCGAGCTCGACAGTCTGGCCGACTTCGTGAATTTCGGCGTCGCGCCGGCGCTGATTCTATATTTCTGGGGGCTGCGTGATCTCAAGTCGGCCGGTTGGATTGCCGCCATGGTGTTGGCGATCTGCGCGGGATTACGGCTCGCGCGTTTCAATGTCTCAATCGACGATACCGCACGGCCGGCTGGGGCCGGGAATTTCTTTGTTGGCGTGCCGGCCCCTGCTGGGGCGATTGCGGCGCTGCTTCCGATCTATCTGTACTTCCTTGGGGTCCCGAACTTTGCCCCGCTCACCTTGGTCTATACGCTGCTCATCGCTCTGTTGATGGTATCGCGGCTGCCGGTGTTCTCGGGCAAGAAACTCGGCACGCGCGTGCCCCGGGAGATGGTGCTTCCAGTCTTCGTCGTGGTGGTGCTGTTCGTCGCGCTGCTGATCAGCTACCCCTGGATCGTGCTCACGATCGGTACGGTGCTGTATCTGGGATGTCTGCCATTGAGTTGGCTGTCGTATCGCCGGATGGAGCGGCGACTGCAGCAGCAAACCACGACGGCACCCGCGAGTGTCGCGGTGAACCCACCGACGCTGTCGCCGGATGGCGCGGCCGCGGATGGCGATCGGCCCACGCGTCTCAATTAAAGGAACGAGGATGCGGGTGCGGGAACCTCTGAGCCTCAGGCCGGCTGGGCCGCCCATTCCCTTGGAGCGCCGCGTCGCGACGCGGCGCCAAACGCTCCGATGTTGCGCGTGATCAAGGTGCTCCGCGGTCATCAGCTCGATGCCGCCCAGGTGGTGGATACGGTGGTCCTCGATCACGAACGGCGGCGCCACTGTCGTGGTACTCTCCTCGGCACCAAAGGCACGCAGCTGTCCGTCGATTTCGCTGAGCCCACGCCCTTGCGCGTCGGCGACGCCCTGGTGCTCGACACCGGCGACCTCGTGGAGGTGGCGGCCGAGGCCGAAGCATTGATCGAAGTCCGCGCCGCTCACCTCGCCGCTCTTGCCCGCATTGCTTGGGCGCTGGGGGATCGGCACGTCCCGGTGGAGATCCTATCAGATCGACTGCGGCTTCGGCCTGACGCCGCCCTTGAGGCACTGCTCCGCGACCTCGGTGGTCAGACCGAAGCGGTTGTTGCGCCGTTCGATCCTGAAGGGGGGGCCTATCAGTCCGGTCGAGGTGATCACCACCATCACCACGACAAGCCGTCCGGCGGATGATGCGCTTCCCGATCATCTGTGAAAGCGGACCGGAGCTCGGCTCGCCTCGCGACGATGCGCCGATCTTGACGAAAATCATCAACCGCCCATTAGCTCAAGGTGTTTACATTCAACGTTACTACCAAAAGGCGTGTTTACAACAACTGGACACCAACACCGCGGCTCAGTGCCACACCGTTACAGCGTCTTGATGCGCAGGAATGCTTATTGATGGCGACCCCACCCAACGATAAGAAGTCACGGCCTTCTGCTGGGGTGCGAGCATAAAACCGACAAATGCGCACCATGAGGTAGCCTCCGGCCCCCTATGGAAGATGCTGAAACCGGCGCCGTGCAGCGAAAGGCACTCAAGCTGGCAACGGCCGTCGCGCAACAGACCAAGGATCCGCCCACCGCTGCGGCGCTGTCGCGGCAGTGCCAAATGGCTGTGACTGCGCCCGGGAGGCCCTTCGGGTCGGTCGACTCTCATCGCAGCGTGCGTTCCTCCGATGCCGGCCCAGCTTGCGGTCGCCGATACGTTGCTGTCCTCAGCGCTTTCCCAAGGGGGGCGCGGTGCACCGAGCAGCGGCGGTGAGTCGGCAAAAAGACCCTGCGTCGCCTCGCGGACTGGATCCGCCGGGGGTTGGCGATGCGGGCGTTGACGGCGCGTCAACGCCGTCCAATCATACTCAAGCATTACATCTGAAGAGCACCCCTCGGGGGGGACGGAGGAAGGCATGATCACGCGGCGTCGCTTGCTCGAAGTCACGGGTGCCGCAGCGGCGTTGGCAGGATCCAATCTGGGTTCCTCGCTGACGTCTCCTGGGCACGCTCAAACATACAAAATGCCGCCCGTGTTGCCGGAGGGGACCCGCGCTGAAGCTCTGCTCGAAACGTTGCCGGGAAAGAAGCCGCTGATCAAACTCAGCTACCGTCCCCCAAATTATGAGACGCCACTGTCTTATTTTGGGACCCCCATCACCCCCAACGACGCTTTCTTCGTGCGCTACCATCTCTCCGATATTCCCAAGGTCGACGCCAAAACCTGGCGGGTGGAGCTTGGCGGCGAGGGTGCCAATGGCCAGGCGCAGCTCAGCTTGGAGGATCTCAAGGCGCTGCCGGCGTCGGAAATCGTAGCGGTGTGTCAATGCTCGGGAAATAGGCGGGGTCTGTTCCAGCCGCATGTGCCTGGCGTCGAATGGGGCTACGGCGCCATGGGCTGCGCGCGCTGGAAGGGCGCTCGCCTCAAGGAACTCCTCGACCGCGTTGGTCTCAAGCGAGACGCCCTCGAAATCGTCTTCAATGGGGCGGAGGGCCCGGTCGTCGACAAGACCCCGGATTTTGTCAAGAGCATTCCGGTGTGGAAGGCGCTCGAGGACACGACGCTGATTGCCTACGAGATGAACGGGGCGCCGTTGCCGCACTGGAACGGATTTCCGGCGCGGCTCATCGTTCCCGGCTGGACCGGCACCTACTGGATGAAGCACGTGACGTCGATCGACGCGGTCACCAAACCGTTCGATGGCTTCTGGATGAAGTCGGCCTATCGCATTCCGCTCGGAAAATTCCCGCTGGTGTCGCGCTTCAGCTCGCAGGACACCGCCGCGAATACACCCATCACCGAGATGGTCGTCAACTCGCTCATCACCAGTCCGGCCGCGGACGCAACCGTGAAACTGGGATCCAG
>JASHRZ010000340.1 GCA_030037055.1 Alphaproteobacteria bacterium | reverse complement strand
CGATGCGGTCCATTGCCGAGACGGTGCTCCTAGTCCCAGAGGTAATACATGCCGGGCCCGGTACCGACCTCCTCGTGCATGCGGAAATGCCGGTTCTCCGCCAACAGCCGCGACACGTTGCTTGCGGGATCGTCGATGTCGCCGAAATGGAGCGCGCCGGCGATACAGGAATTGACGCAGGCCGGCGTCGCCTCGGGATCGATGCCGGGCGTGAGGCCCTGTTCCCGTCCGGCATCGATGCGGTCGGCGCAGAAGGTGCATTTCGTCGCCACCGCCAGGCGCCGCTCGTCGAAGCGCGCCGCTTCCGCCGCGCTCGGCCGGCGCCCATAGGCGAAGCTTGCGCGGTCGGTCTTGTGGCGCGCCTGGTAAGGACAGGCGACGGCGCAATAGCTGCAGCCGATGCAGAGATCGTAATCGATGGTGACGATGCCGTCGGCGCGCTTGCGCGTCGCCGTCGAAGGGCACACATCGAGGCAGGGCGGCGCGTGGCAATGCATGCAGCCGACCGGGACGAAGGCGCGGCGGACGTCGGGATAATTTCCCGTCTCCATGTCGAGCACGCGGCGCCACTGCACGCCGGGCGGCGTGCCGTTGGCGTGCTTGCACGCCGCGGTGCAGGTCTGGCAGCCGACGCAGCGGCGGAGATCGGCGAGCATTACCCAGCGCGTCATCGCCGGTCCCCGATCCGCGCGAGGCCGACGCGCACGAGGTCAGCGCCCGAGCCCGTGGCATCGGTGAGCTCGAGCGACAGCGGCACCAGGGTGTTCATGCTGGGGACGCCGAGGTCGCGGGCAAAGGGCGTCGCCCAGTGGTCGAACTGCCCCACCATGAGCAGCGTGTCCGGGCGAATGCCCTGGCGCAGCACGGCGCGGCCGCGCGTGGCGCGGCGCGGCGTGCGGATCTCGACGAGATCGCCGTCCTCGATGCCGAGCCCGGCCGCGGTGTCCCCGTTGATGACGACGCCACCGTGGCCGGCAACGTTGGACGCTACCTCGTGGATCATTTCGATGCTGACATTGGCGCCCCAGGCATATTGCATGCTGCGCGCGGTGACGAGCCAGAACGAGAAGTCCTGCGGCGCGCCGCCGCTTTCGACCACCGCCTTCTCCCAGAGCGCGGGGAAATCCTTCCATGCCGGGAGCGCCTGATATTCCGCCAGCTGATTGTCCCACCAGGTCATGCCGTGCGCATGCAGGCGCCGCCCCAGCTCCTGACCGATGCGGAAGAGCCGCTCCTGATAGGGAAGCTCGAAGCGCAGACCCTGGCGCGCGAGCGCGGGATAGAGATACCAGTCGGTGCGGGCGAAGGGCCGCGTGCGGAAGCCGTGCGCCTTGTACCAGTCGAGCCCGTCAGCGGCGGCGCCGTCGGTAAGCTCGGCGCTGGCGGCGCGGCAGGCGGCGTCCCAGATTGCGTCGCGGCCATGGGCGGTCGCTACGTCCAGGCTGAAATCATAGGCCGCCGTCTTGAGCGGAACGCCGGCCGCGCCGCGATTGATGGCGGCGTTGTAGGGCTCGAGCAGGCCGGTCCGCCGCGCAAGCTCGGTGGCGATGTCGGTGAAGTCGCGCGCAGCACCTTGCGCCGCCACCACCGGCTGGCGCAGCGCGAAGCCTTCCTCGTCCCAGAACTGCTCGACGAATTTCGTGCCGCCGATGCGAATGAGCTGCAGCCCCTCGAGGTCGGTGCATTCGGGCAGCAGAATGTCGGCCATGTGGTTCGATTCGTCGCGCGTATAGGCGAAGGCGACGACGAAGGGAAAGCGCGCCATCTTGCCGGCGAGCGCCGCTGTGTCCCAGAACGAGATCGCGGGATTGGTGCGATAGAGGAACCAGATCTCGGGAAAGGTCACCTCCGGCAGCCCTGCCGGCGTGCCGTCGAGAAACATCCAGGCGAGATGGGTGGGCCCCAGCGCCTGGCTCCAGGGACCGTTGGCGGCCAGCGGCACCAGCGAGCGATAGGCATTGCGGATGTTGGGCCGCGGCGTCCAGTGCGCCTCGTCGGTCGGGTTGAAGGGATAGTCCATGAACCCGTCGGGACCCGGTTTGACGCTGCCGATCCGGTCGGACATCGGCCGGTTGAGGCGCACCGTGGTGCCGAGCGTGCCGCCGGGAACCTCGAGCGCGCCGACAAGCGCCACGGCGACCGTGCGCGCCCAGCAGCATTCATAGCCGCCCCAGCCGTTGTTGACCGTCTTGCCCAGCGTTATGGCGACCGGTCGGAAGGGCAACGGCACGCCGTCGATCTCGACGGTTTCGCCGACGCAAGCCGCGGCGAGAAAGTCGCGGGCGACGCGGCGGATGGTCGCCGCCGGCACGTCGCAGATTCCCGCAGCCCACTCCGGCGTATAGGCGGCCATATGCGCTACGAGCTTGCTGAAGGCCGTGGTGCCGGCGAGCGCGCCCTCGCCGAGGCGCTCGTCATCGGGGCCGCGCTCGATCGCCGGGGCAGTGAAGCTGCCTTCAAGCGCCGGCTCGGCGCCTTCCGTGTCGTACGGCACGGGCCGGTCGCGCGCGCGGTCCCAGACCAGCGGCTTGCCGCTGGCGGGATCGCGCAGGTAGTAGCCGTGAGCGCCGACTAGGTAGGGCGAGGCCGTGCGCTCCGCGAGGAAGGCGAGGTCTAGGCTGGCGCGCGGCGCCTCGTGCAGCAGCACGTGAATGACGGCGTAGAGGAACGCCGCATCGGTCTTGGGCCGGATCGGGACCCATTCGGCGGAGCAGGCGCCGGTCACCGAGAGATGCGGCTCCACTTGCACGCGCTTTAGGCCGCGGATGCGCGCATCCGCGTGGCGCTTGACGCCGACCACGCCGCCCGAGGCTTCGGTGTTGCTGCCCAGCGAGATGACGTAGCGGCAGGACGGCGTGTCCGGCGAAACGGTGAAGGCGCGATGCCAGAGCTCGCCGTAGAGATGCTCGGAATGATAGCACTTGACGCCCTGGCCGCTGCCGAAGCCCATATCGACTGGACCCCAGGCGGCGAGAAAGGCGGGAAAGGTTCCCATATAGGATTGCGGCGTGCCGCCGCCGCCGAAACTGGCGGCGACCTTCGGGTATCCCGAGGCATCGAGCAACCCGCTCGCGCGCACGGCCTTGAGCTTTTCGGCGACAATGTCGAGCGCCTCGTCCCATGAGATCGGCACGAAGCCTGGATCCTCCTCGCGCCCCTTCTTGGGATTGGTGCGCTTCATCGGCGTCAGGACGCGATGGGGATTGTAGGTCTTCTGCACGAGGCCATAGGCCTTGACGCAGACGCGGCCGGCGCCGGGATGGATGTCGGCGGCGCGGAAATTGGGCTCGACCGCGAGCGCCACGCCGTCCTCGACGCGCACCGTCAGCAGGTCGGGCCCGGCGACGCATTGATAGCAATAGGTCGGGACGCGCCGCGCCGTGGCCGCCGCCGTCATGAGACCGCGGCTCCCGCGGCCTTGGCCTTCTCCGCCTTGGCCTTGAGCCGCTCGAGCGTCTTCTGCACCTCGGTGATGAAGCGCACATGCCTGCCGCGCGCGATCTGATCGACGGCGTCGCGCGCGGTGATCTCGAAGGTGACCATCCGCCCCTTCACTTCGGCGATCGCGGCGCGGATGTCGACCGCCATGCCGAGCAGAGTCGGCGCCAGGTGGTCGAGCTCCACCCGCGTGCCGACGGAATCCTCCCCGGCGTCAAGATGCCCTAGCAATCCCTCGCGGCAGGTCTGCTCGATGTCCTGCACCAGCGCCGGGGTGGCATAGACCCGCCCAGCCTTGCCCATGAAGCCGATGGTGCGCATCTCGTCGACCCCCACCCGCCGCTCGAACACGACTCCTGGAACGAGGCTCGCCTTCATCGGTTCGTCTCCCGCCGCCATATTCGGTACTGCAATACCGATTTGAGCCGAAATTCTGCGCCGCCGCGTCGCCGCTGTATTTGATCTGGATCAATCGCCGGCCGTGCCGATGCCGGTCCGGCCCTCCGATTGAATGAAATCGGTACCGCTTTACGTATTTACATTCGTGAAAGGATGCGCCATTGTCGGGTGCGAACGCGCGCGATGCGGCAACAGAGGCGGGCGCTGAGGACGACGGCCATGGCCAACACCAGCACGGGCCTGCGCATCCGTCCGGCGCAGCTCGACGACGTGCCTGCGGTCATCGCCCTCGACGAGGAAGTGACGGGGCTCGCCAAGCCCGGCTACTGGGGCGACATGTTCGAGCGCTTCGGCGACCGCCGGCGCGGCCAGCGCTTCTTTCTCGTCGCCGAACGGGAGGGCCGCGTCGAGGGTTTCGTCATCGGCGAGACGCGCGCCTGGGAATTCGGCTCGCCGCCCTGCGGCTGGATCTTCGCCATCCAAGTGCGCCCCAAGGGCCGCCTCAAGGGGGTGGGAACCCAGCTCTTCAACGCCATCTGCGACCGCTTCCGCAAGACCGGCGTGGTCAGTGTCCGCACCATGTTGGCGCGCGACAACACCACTATTCTCTCCTTCTTCCGCAGCCAGGGCATGATGGCGGGCCCGTTCATCGAGCTCGAGACCACGCTCGAGGGCGGCTCTCCCCCATGAAGCTGCAGAAGGCCACCTGCTTCGCGCTCTTCGCCATTCTCGAGCTCGCCGCCGAACCGACGCGTCAGCTCGCCGCGGCCGAGATTGCCGACAAATACGGCATCTCGCTGCATCATCTGGCGAAGGTGCTGCGCGACCTCGGCCGCGCCGGCATTGTCGACGCCGCGCGCGGCGTCGGCGGCGGCTACCGCCTCGCCGGCAATCCGAAGCGCCTGACGCTGATGGACGTGATCGAGCTGTTCGAGCCGATCGAGAGCGAGACGCTGAGCGGCGACGAGCCGCGCCCGCCCACCGATATCGGGCGCGCGCTCAGCCTGGTGCTGAACGAGATCGACGAGCACGCGCTCGCCACCTTCCGCTCCATCACCATTTCCACCATGCTGAAGATCGTCCGCCAGCGCCCCTGGGCCGCTTCGCTCGGCGAACGCCGGCCGCGCAAGCGGGCGCAGCGCGGCTGAGCGACGGCGCGGCTGCGTTCGCGTCGCCCGGCGCCCGGTCGGGACGTAGACGGCCGTCATGGCGCGCGGGCGGCGACCTGCGCCGGCATCTCGAGGCTGGCCTCGGACAGGAAGAAGGCCGTCGTGGTCGACTGCGGAGGAGTGCAACCACCGACAATTGACTCTTCCGCCGATAGTGATTTGAGCGGGCAGCCGCCGGCGCCGCGGCCCGCAAATCAATCCGCCCCCCGAAGGGGACCTCGATTTCCTCTGCCGCACCGTCGCCGATCGTGTTGTGGCGCGGTGGGTAGCGGATGTCGAGGGCGAGGGTGTCGAGGTCGGGCATGAGCGGCTCTCCGGCTACCGGCATCCCACGACTCGTGGAATTCAGCAAGCAGCAGCGCGTCAAGCCCGCCTTGACCAGGGCGGCGCCCCTGAGTGGCGTGGCCAGGGTGCGCGAGCCTCGCCAGTGAGCACGATCAAATCTTGCCCCAAGAAAACCACAACAGGGAAAAAAACAGGTGGGGTAGTCCAGTGCGTGACGCGAGGGGTGCTTTGGCCATGGCGAAGCAGGAGCGCGGCAGGGATCTGATGGTCGATTCCCGGATCGAGAAGCACGGGGTGGTGTGCGCCGAAAGATGGAAGAAGATCACCGAGGCGCTAGACCAGTTGTCGAGCAGCGTGCTCCGAATCTATTGGCGGCAGCTCGAGGTGGTGCCCTCGGTCGCGGGAGCGCTGATCGGCGCACGGAACTACGATTCCCAAGCGAAGATGCGAGCGTTGGAAGCTATGTTGTGATACGCCTCTGGGACGAATCCTCACAGAATGGTCCTCCTCACGGAAGAGAGGCAGGCGTGGAGACGATGATGGGTTACATTATCGCGTACCGCAGATCCCCCCAACACGATGTAAAATATCTTCATGAACGAGAGTATCATCTCGCCTGGGACACGGCCGAGGCCGTCTTGTTGGAGGGATATGAGCTGCTGAGCATTCAGTTCACGGCCGACTCGTATCCATTGACGGTGGCCGAAGTGCACGCGCGATGCGATGCGAAAGCTGAGTATAGCAAGATAAGCGGAGACGACCCCTACGCGCGCGAGGAAGCGTACCTCGTCGAACGGCTACGGGCCGCCGATCCGAATTAGACCGGCAAGAGCGCGACTGCCCAGTATCCAAGGGCGAACGGGCTAGGCTTGGAAATGGCGCCGTCACGGGCTGTCTAGGCAATCAGTGCCGGCTGAGCCCAGAGATTCTGCCCGTTGGAATGCCTAACGACCACTGCCGTTGCCGTCGCCGTCCGCCACCACAAGCGCGCTGCCGACGGGGCGCGTGCGTATCGGACTGCGGGGACCTTCCACCGGATTCGCGGGTCCGTCCGACAGGGTGCAGATGGACCAACAGGCCGCCCGCGCAGCCGGCAATCTGCGCCGGCTGCCGAGTGCTCTGCCCCGAGTTTCAGCACAGCCGGCGCCGTCATCATCACCGTCGCCGGGCCGAAGGGCAAAGATCGCCACCAGCTTCCCTCGCGGTTCGGGCTGGTCGTCCGACCACCTTTCCGGAGCGCGCGTGCGGCCCGTCGGGCGACGGTGAAATCCCGGATCGTCAAGCCAACCGGAAACGCCGGCGGGGTGCAGGCCCATCTGCGCTACCCGGAGCGCGAGGGCGTCAGCCGCGAGGGCGAAACGGGCCGACTCTATTCGACCTTCACCGACGAGGCGGATCGCGGCGCGTTCATTGAACGCGGGCTGGAGGACCGCCATCAGTTTCGGATCATTCTCTCGCCGGAGGACGGCGCAGCCTACGAAGACCTGAAGCCGTTCACGCGAGATGTCATGGCGCAGATGGAAGCGGATCTCGGCACGACGCTCGACTGGGTGGCCGTCGATCACCACGATACCGGCCATCCTCGCGTCCATGTCGTCGTGCGCGGCGTCACCGAGGACGGGAAAACCCTCGACATCGTCGGCGATTATCTTTCCCACGGCATCCGCCACCGGGCGGGCGAGGTGCTGACCCGCGACCTCGGTCCTCAGACGAGCAGGAGGTGCAGCGGCAGTTGGAGCACGAAGTCGAGGCCGAACGCCTGACCCGCCTCGACCGGACGTTGATCGGCCGCGCCGAGCAGGGCGTGATCGACCTTCGCATGGACGATCCCGGCACCGACTTCGAGCGTGCTCATCGCCAGTTGCTGATCGCGCGGCAGCTCGAACGCATGCAGCTTGCAACGCCGGAAGGATCGCTCCGCTGGTCGCTGTCGCTCGATGCGGAAGACGTGCTCCGAACGATGGGCGAGCGCGGCGACATCATCAAGGCGATGCACCGGGCGATGTCCGAGGCAAAGCTCGAGCGGTCGCCGCAGCTTCACACGATCTACGACCGGAATGCCGCTCCCGTCGTCGGGCGCGTCATCGCGCGCGGGCTCGCCGACGAGCAAGGCGACCGGCGCTATCTGGTGATCGACGGCATCGACGGCCGCAGCCATTACGCCGATATCGGCGAGGCGGAGGGAAGCTTTCCGGTCGGCAGCATTGTCCACCTGTCCAACCGCTCGACCGGGCCGCGCCAGGTGGACAGGACCGTCGCCGAGATCGCCGCCTCCAACGACGGGCGGTACAGCATCGACATTCACCTGCGGCATGACCCCACCGCGAGCGAAGCTTTTGCGGCGACACATGTGCGGCGGCTGGAAGCGATCCGGCGAGCGACCGGCGCTGTCGAGCGGGAGCCGGATGGAACCTGGACCATTGCGCCGGACCATCTGGACCGGGCCAGGGACTACGAGCAGCGACTTACGCAAGCGCAGCCCGTCGCGATCGAGATCCTGTCCACCGTGCCGATCGAGCGACAGATCGGAGCGGAGGGCGCGACCTGGCTCGGCCGTCAGCTCACCCGCGAGCTGAACCAGCAGCGTGCCGACCGCGGCTTCGGCCGAGACGTGCGCCAGGCATTGGTACGCCGGCAGCAATGGCTGATTGAGCAGGGGCTGATGCAGCGCGACGGCAACGACGTTTACGGAAGGACATCCTGACGGTTCTCCAGCAACGGGAACTGCGGCAGGTCGGAAACCAGCTCGCCGCCCAGATCGGGAAGAATTTCGTCGATCCGATCCCCGGTATCCGCGTCGATAGCGTCTATCGCCAGGCGGTCGATCTGGCGAGCGGACGCTTCGCCCTGATCGAGAAATCGCTGGAATTCACGCTGGTCCCCTGGAGGCCGGTGCTGGAAAGGCACATCGGACGTATCGTTTCGGGCATTCCGCACGGCGACGATTTCGATTGGACGATCGGCCGCGGACGTGGAGGACCGTCCTTGTGAACGTCGTCGTAGCGCGGAGGTGTACTAGAGCGTAGAAAAGGTCTCTAACGCTTGGATTTGCTCCGGCGTATCCTGGGCGACGAATGCGCGCCGAGCGCAGCATGATCATCTTCGCATCGAGATTGAGCGATGATCCGCGGCAAGACACGTCACCAGCTATTCCCGACGAGATGAGCCGGTGGCTCACCGCAATGGCAAAGAGGCAGAAGCGC
>JASHRZ010000028.1 GCA_030037055.1 Alphaproteobacteria bacterium | reverse complement strand
GTTGCTGCCGGCCCGGCGCTCGCGGTTGAGGCGGTTGGTCTCTTCCGTATAGGCGCGCATGGCCTCGGCGGCGATCTCTGGCGCCATGAGACGCGCGCGCAGCCCCTCGAGCATGCGGGCCTCCAGCGCCGCGCGGGTGATGCTGCGGTTGTTGGAACAAGAGCCGTTCATGACGTGGTTGGAACAGGCATAGCGATCCTGGCCGCGCAGCGAATAGCGACCGCCGCAGCAGCCGCAGACCAGCAACCCGGATAGGAGCGAGCGCGGCCGGTGCGCGCCGTTCAAACGGCTGGCATCTGCGGCGCGAGCCGCGGCGATGACGTTGGCGTACTTCGCCGCAAGCTCGCTCTGGCGCGCCTTCACGGCCTGCCATAGCGCATCATCGACGATGCGCAGCTCGGGAACCTCGGTGGTGATCCATTTGTCGCGTGGATTGAGGCGCGAGACGCGCTTGCCGGTTGCCGGGTCCTTGATGTAGCGGAGCCGATTCCAGACCAGCTTGCCGATATAGAATTCATTATTGAGCAGGCCCGTGCCGCGCGCCGCGTGGCCGCGCAAGGTGGAGTCCGTCCACAGCGCGCCGTCAGGACCGGGAATGCCTTCGTCGTTCAGGCGCCGGGCGATCGCGCGCGGGCTGATGCCAGCGGCGAAAGCGCGGAAGACATGGCGAACGATCTCGGCCTGCGCCTCATTGATGGTGCGCTCGCCTCGGATCGGCTCGCCCTCGGCGTCGGTGTGCTTCACCACGTCATAGCCGTAGCAGAGACCGCCGCCGGACTTGCCCTTCTCGATCCGGCCGCGGATGCCGCGATGCGTCTTGGCCGCGAGGTCTTTCAGGAACAGCGCGTTCATCGTGCCTTTGAGGCCGACATGCAGCTCGGTGATCTCGCCTTCGCTCAAGGTGACGATCTGCACGCCGGCAAAGCGCAGGTGCTTGAACACCGTTGCCACGTCGGCCTGATCGCGGCTCACGCGGTCCAGAGCCTCGGCCAGCACGATCTCGAACTTGCCGCGCTGCGCGTCCTGCAACAGCGATTGAATACCGGGGCGGAGAATCACGCTGGCGCCGGAGATGGCGGCGTCGTGATAGGTGCCGACGACCTTCCACTTCTCGCGCGCCGCATGTTCGCGGCAGATGCGGAATTGGTCCTCGATCGAGGCGACGCTCTGGTTGTCGGAGGAATAGCGGGCATAGAGCGCAACCTCGGTCATCGCGTCGTCTCCTGGCGGTCAGTCCTCGCACCGCTCCGGCGCGTCATTGTTGTTCGCGGCCTCCAGACGCTCGAACGCTTCCTGCGCCATCTGCCGGCCGATCAGGCGGGCGATCGTCAGCACCGCCGCATTGATCCGAACCCGTGCGTCTCCGTTGCCGTTGTCGTTCGCTGCCGGCGGCGATGTGTCGTCGGCCGCGCGATCCTCGTCCTCGATCATCGCCGCCCCTCGTCCAGGAAAATTCCGGTCGAGAGATAGACTTGGGCTGGGGGTGCTCTGCGGTCAATGCCAATATGCAAATCATATCAGTGACTTAGGGCGTACTCCAGCGCATGACAGGCGGCTCGGGAGGGCTCCGGAGCGCTCGAGAATACGACGGACGGTCCAAAAAATTCTTGCCAGTGTCTCACGCATGCGCATCGCCGACAACGCGGATGCGGCCGTGCGCGCGGTTGCGCGGTTTGGTGCGTATCGTAATGTCCACATCCTGACCAAGCGCAGTCAGCAGTCGCATCAGGCGCTCGCTGGAAAAGTTCGCGAGCCGTCCGTTGAGAAGGGCCGATACCTTCGGCTGATCGATGCCCATGAGCGCCGCTGCCGCAACCTGGGTCAAACGCTGACGCTTGATGACCTGCCGGATATGGCTTGCAAGCTGCGCCTTGGTCAGTTCCTCTTCGGGTTCGGGCAAGCCCATATCGGCAAACACGTTGCCGCTGCTCGCCGTTACCGGGATATCGGCTTCTCGCTTCTTGACCATTGCTCGTAATCCTCTTTCGCTCGCTTGAGCCGCTGGTCGATCAGGTCGAGTTCGGCCTTGGGTGTGCCGGCGCCGCGCTTGGATTTCTTCTGGAATGCGTGCAGCACATAGACCGCTTTCGCGAACCGCACGGTGTATACAGCCCGAAAGGTGTCACCGTCGAAGTCGTCCACGATCTCCAACACGCTCGCATCACCAAACCCTTTAAGCGGCTTCGCGTAGCGCGCCTTGCGGCCGACCTGTGCTTCCCACAAGGCACCGCCAACCCGTCGCCGCACGTCTTCCGGGAAACCGCTCAGGTCTTCCTTGCTGCTGCCGACCCAGCGTACCGGCTTCGGCTGGTCTTCGTCGAGCGGCTTCACCATATCCTCGAACCTCTGCCCAGTCTATGCCCGATCAGGCATAGATTCAAGCTCTTGCGCCCGAATGGGAAGCGTCCCGCTTCCTGATTGTCCATTGGTGCTTGGCGAGCTTTTGCCGGGCCGGTTGAGGCGGGCTGTCAAGGCCGCAGCCGCGGATGGCGCCGTGGCGCGAAGCGCCAGCCTTGACAGCCCGACGCGGCCCGGCAGGCTTGCCTGGAAGCACCAATGGAAATCCAGCGCCGCGCTCGGGCGGCGGACTGGGGATCAAGCCTCGTTGGCCTTGCCTGCCTCGGGAGGCTGGTTGTCGTTGTCGGCGCCCTTGGCAAGCATCTGTGCGACGGAATCGAGAAACACCTGAAACCGCTTCTCACCTAGCGCTTTTGCCTCGTCGCCGGGCGCGGGCAGGGCGGCGGCGTAGATCAGCTGATGGCGGATGAAACGATAAAGGCTGTGGCTGATGACGACGCACTCGTTGTTCGTCTTGCTCACCTCGCGGGCAAGACGGTCGAGCTTTGCGCTCAAGCGGTCTTCCGTCTGCGATGCCGATCGCCGGTTCATATAGGCTTCGACCATCTCCAGCAGCAGATCGGATCGTGAGCGCTTCTGGCTCTTTGCCATTGCGGTGAGCCGCCGGCTCATCTCGTCGGGAAGGAATAGCTGGTGACGTGTCTTGCCGCGGATCATCGGTCAACCTCGATGCGAAGATGATCATGCTGTGCTCGGCGGCGCATT
>JASHRZ010000027.1 GCA_030037055.1 Alphaproteobacteria bacterium | reverse complement strand
ATTTTCGTCGTGCGCAAGACCAAGCGCGAGATCATCGAGATGATCCAGGTCTGGGCGGCGCTGGAAAGCCTCGCCGCCCGGCTCATCACGCTTCATGCCCGCGACGAGGACATCGCTTCGCTGCGCCATCTCTTCGACAACTTCCAGGGCCATTCGCCGGAAGGCCAGCTCGACGACTATTCCGACGCCAACATCAGGTTCCATCAGTCGATCATCAAGCTCAGCGGCAATCAGTGCATTGCCGACATGACGGAGAATTTGTTCATCCACGTCCGCGCCATCCGCCAGATGACGATCGTCCAGGACAACCGTGCCGCCCGCTCGATCGTCGATCACCTCAGGATCATCGAGGCGCTGGAGCGCCGCGACACCGAGCTCGCCGAGACACTGGTGCGCCAGCACACGCTGGATCTCGCCGCGCATGTGGAGAAGCACTGCAACTTTCTCGCCTGAGACGCGCAGCGGCAACGCCCCAAGGGAGGGGAAGATGACCCAGGACATGGTCAACCTCGCCGCCAAGGCGGAGACCACCACCGCCGAGGATACGCTGAAGCGCAAAAGCCGCGACGCCGCCGTCATCTCCGGCGGCCATCTCGTCGCCAAGGCGCTCCGCAACGAGGGGGTCGACACGATCTTCACGCTCTGCGGCGGCCACATCATCGACATCTATGACGGCTGCATCGACGAGGGCATCCGCATCATCGACGTGCGCCACGAGCAGGTGGCGGCGCATGCCGCCGACGGCTATGCGCGCCAGACCGGCAGGCTCGGCTGCGTCGTCACCACCGCGGGACCCGGCTGCACCAACGCCGCGACCGGCGTCGCCACCGCCTTCCGCTCGGAGAGCCCGATCCTGCATATCGGCGGCCAGGGCGCGCTCAGCCAGCACAAGATGGGCTCGCTGCAGGATCTGCCGCATGTCGACATGATGTCGGCCATCACCAAATTCGCCGCTTCCGTGCCGGCGACCGAGCGCATCGCCGACATGATCGCCATGGCGGCGCGCGAATGCTTTGCCGGCGCGCCCGGCCCCGCCTATCTCGAGATCCCGCGTGACGTGCTCGACCGCGAGATCGACGTGTCGAAGGCGATGGTGCCGAAGCCCGGCCATTACCGCGCTTCGACCCGGTCGCTGGGCGATCCCCGCGACGTCGAGCGCCTTGCCGACATCCTGGTCGATGCCGAGCGGCCGGCGATCCTCTACGGCCAGCAGGTCTGGACCGCCCGCGGCCACGAGGAGGCGGTGGCGCTGCTGCGCGGCCTCGACATTCCCGGCTATTTCAACGGCGCCAGCCGCGGCCTGCTGCCGCCGGGCGACCCGCATCACTTCGATCGCACCCGCGGCCAGGCCTTCGCCAAGGCCGATGTCATCGTCATTGTCGGCACGCCCTTCGACTTCCGCATGGGCTACGGAAGGCGCATCAGCGTGCCGACGCTGGTGCAGGTCGACATGGACTACCGCACCGTCGGCAAGAACCGCGACATCAGCCTGGGCCTCGTCGGCGATCCCGGCGCCATCCTCGGCGCGGCGCTGCAAGCGGCGAGCGGGCGGATCAAGGACGACAAACGACAGGCGCGCAAGGCCTGGATGAAGGAGCTCGCCGCCGCCGAGGAGGCCGCCACGGCCAAGCTCATGCCGCTCTTCACATCGAACAACACGCCGATCCACCCTTATCGCGTCGCCTGGGAGCTGAACGCGTTCCTGACCGACGACACGGTCTATATCGGCGACGGCGGCGACGTCGTCACCATCTCGGCGCAGGCGGTGCGGCCGCGGCGGCCCGGGCAATGGATGGATCCGGGCGCGCTCGGCTCGCTCGGCGTCGGCACCGGCTTTGCCATCGCGGCGAAGCTCGCCCATCCCCAGAAGGAGGTGCTGTGCTATTACGGCGACGGCTCCTTCGGCATGACCGCCTTCGACATGGAGACTGCCAACCGCTTCGGCGCGCCCTACATCGCCGTCATCGGCAACAACTCGGCGATGAACCAGATCCGCTACGGCCAGCTCGCCAAATACGGCGAGCAGCGCGGCAATGTCGGCAACCTCCTGGGCGACGTGCCCTTCGGCAAGTTCGCCGAGATGCTGGGCGGCTATGGCGAGGAGGTGCGCGATCCCAACCAGATCGCCCCTGCCTTGCGTCGCGCGCGCGATCAGGTGGGTAGGAGCGGCAAGTCGGCGGTGATCAACATCTGGGTCGACCCGCGCGAATACGCGCCGGGCACCAAGAACCAGACGATGTACAAGTAAGCGCTCCCGCCGGGCGCGGAGGAGACGAGCGATGAGCAAGGCGTTGGCCGGCGTCAAGATCCTTGACTTCACCCATGTCCAGTCGGGCCCTACCTGCACGCAGCTTCTGGCCTGGTTCGGCGCCGATGTGATCAAGGTGGAGCGGCCGGGCGAGGGCGACATCACGCGCAGGCAGCTGCGCGACATCCCCGATGTCGACAGCCTCTATTTCACCATGCTCAACCACAACAAGCGCTCGATCACGATCGATGCCAAGAACCCCAGGGGCAAAGAGGTGCTGGAGGCTTTGGTCAGGCATTGCGACGTGCTGGTGGAGAATTTCGCCCCGGGCGTGCTCGACCGCATGGGCTTCACCTGGGAGCGCATCCAGCAGCTCAACCCGCGCATGATCGTCGCCTCGGTCAAAGGCTTCGGCCCCGGGCCCTACGAGGATTGCAAGGTCTACGAGAACGTCGCGCAATGCGCCGGCGGCTCGGCCTCCACCACCGGCTTCGACGACGGCCCGCCGCTGGTCACCGGCGCGCAGATCGGCGACAGCGGCACCGGCATCCATCTCGCGCTCGGCATCGTCACCGCGCTGTTCCAGCGCATCACCACCGGCAAGGGGCAGCGCGTGCTCTGCGCCATGCAGGACGGGGTGCTCAACCTCTGCCGCGTCAAGCTGCGCGACCAGCAGCGCCTCGAGCGCACCGGCAGGCTCACGGAATATCCGCAATATCCGCACGGCCACTTCGGCGAGGCGGTGCCGCGCTCCGGCAACGCCTCAGGCGGCGGCCAGCCCGGCTGGATCCTGAAATGCAAGGGCTGGGAGACCGATCCCAATGCCTATATCTATTTCATCACCCAGGCGCCGGTGTGGGAGGCGATCTGCACGGTGATCGGCAAGCCGGAGTGGATCACCCATCCGAACTACGCCGAGCCCGCCCAGCGCCTGCCGCGCCTCAAGGAGATCTTCGACACGATCGAGCGCTGGACCATGACCAAGACGAAGTTCGAGGCCATGGAGATCCTCAACAAACACGATATTCCCTGCGGCCCGATCCTGTCGATAAAGGAGCTCGCCCACGAGCCCGCGCTGCGCCGGACGGGCACCGTCGTCGAGGTCGGCCACCCCATGCGCGGCAAGTACCTCACCGTCGGCAATCCGATCAAGCTGTCGGCGAGCCCGAGCGAGGTCCGACGCTCGCCGCTGCTCGGCGAGCACACCGACGAGATCTTGGCGGAGCTCGGCTTCGCCGCAAATCAGATCGCCGCCATGCGTGCCGAAAAGGCGATCTAGCGCCCGGAATCTGAAATGCGAGAGACAGCGCGCGAGATCGTCATTCCCCTGCCTCATCCTCCCGCCACGCGAGAGCCGCTTCGCGGCTCTCTCCAGCAAGCCGGAGGACCGCTCTGCGGTCGGCCCGCCTGGGTTCGATCGCGAAGCGATCGAACGGGTTGCTCCGGCCTTTGGAGCCGACAGGGCCGAGGTGAGGTGGGGCAAGCCGAAACGAGGCGCAGCAAAGCGGAGCCAGAGATTTCCGGGAGGCGTTTTTATGGCACATGACAAGGCTTCGGTGCGCAGGATCCTCGACAAAGTCAGGGCCGAAAAGCGCGCCGCGCTCACTGCGCCCGAAGGCAAGCTGGTCTGCGATGCCTACGGCGTCCCTGTGCCGAACGAGGGAATCGCGGACTCCGCCGGCGCGGCGGCGAAGCTCGCCCAGGCCATGGGCTTCCCGGTGGCGATGAAGATCGTCTCGCCGGATATCCTGCACAAGACTGAGGCGGGCGGCGTCATTCTCGGGATCAAGAGCCTGGCCGAGGCCGAGAAGGCCTATGACGCGATCATCGCCAATGCGCGCAGGTACAAGGCAGCGGCCAGGATCGAGGGCGTCCAGGTGCAGCAGATGCTGCAAGAGGGGCAGGAGGTTATCGTCGGCACGGTCAGCGATCCCAGCTTCGGCAAGCTCGTCGCCTTCGGCATCGGCGGCGTGCTGGTCGAGGTGCTGAAGGACATTACTTTCCGCCTCGCGCCGGCAAGCCAGGAGGACGCGCTCTCCATGCTCGACAGCATCAAGGCCGCGGAGGTCCTGAAGGGCGTGCGCGGGGGAGACCCCGCGGACCGCGAGGCGCTCTCGGCGCTGATCCGCAATATCTCGGAGTTGGTGAGCGACTTCCCGGAGATTGCCGAGCTCGATCTCAACCCGGTTTTTGCCGGCAAGAGCGGCGCCATCGCCGTCGACGTGCGCATCGTCATGGACTGGAATCCACCGCCGCAGCGCTATCGTCCGAGCCGGGACGAGATCGTCGCGCAAATGAACCGCATCATGCGGCCCGACGCGGTAGCGGTGATCGGCGCCTCGGCCGAGGACGGCAAGATCGGCAATTCCGTGATGAAGAACCTGATCAATGGCGGCTATGGCGGCAGGATCTACCCGATCCATCCCAAATCCCAGGAGATCATGGGACGTAAGGCCTACAGATCGGTCAAGGACGTCCCCGGCGCAATCGATGTCGCGGTCTTCGCCATTCCCGCCAAATTCGTGGCGCAGGCGCTGGTCGAATGCGGCGAGAGGAAGATTCCCGGCGCGGTGCTGATCCCCTCGGGTTTCGCCGAGACCGGCAATGTCGAGGGCCAGAAGGAGATTCAAGAGATCGGCCGCAAATACGGCATCCGGCTGATGGGTCCCAACATCTACGGCTATTACTACACGCCGAAGAATCTCTGCGCCACCTTCTGCACGCCCTACGATTTCAAGGGCCATGCGGCGCTGTCCTCGCAATCAGGCGGCATCGGCATGGCGATCATCGGCTTCTCGCGCTCGGCCAAGATGGGGGTCTCGGCGATCGTCGGGCTCGGCAACAAGTCCGATCTCGACGAGGACGATCTTCTCACCTTCTTCGAGCAGGACGACAACACCCATGTCATCGCCATGCATTGCGAGGATCTGAAGGACGGCCGCGC
>JASHRZ010000339.1 GCA_030037055.1 Alphaproteobacteria bacterium | reverse complement strand
TTTCGACGGCAACGACGAGGCCGCGGTCGCCGCGGCGCGGCAGCGGTGGAAGGCGGCCAAGGCGGCGGGCCATCAGCTCGTCTATTGGGAACAGAGCGACGGCAAGTGGCACAGGCGCGACGGCGAGGCGAGTTGATCGCCGCCGCTGCCGCCGCTATAAGCCGGCGAAATTGCGCCCTCTGCGGGGTTGATGCGCTTATGGCCGTGGAACGCACCTTGTCGATCATCAAGCCCGACGCGACGCGTCGGAACCTGACCGGCAGGATCAACGCCCGCCTCGAGGAGCGCGGCCTGCGCATTATCGCGCAGAAACGGCTGCTTCTTTCGCGCGAGAAGGCCGAGCAGTTCTATGCCGTTCATCGCCAGCGGCCATTCTTCCGCGATCTCGTCAATTTTATGACTTCCGGGCCGGTGGTCGTGCAGGTGCTCGAGGGCGAAAATGCCGTCGCCCTAAACCGCGAGATCATGGGCGCCACCAACCCCGCCGACGCGGCGCCGGGGACGATCCGCAGGGATTTCGCCGAATCGATCGAGGCCAATTCGGTGCATGGCTCGGACTCGGTGGAGAACGCCGCGGCCGAGGTTGCCTTCTTCTTCACCGAAGCCGAGATCTGCCCCTGACGCGAGCGCGCAGCATGCGTTGGCGACAACCCCGCCAGGCGCGCTGCGGTTGGGCCCGGAGGGTTCGATCGCAACGCGATCGAACGGGTTGTCCGTCAGCGCTTGCGCAGCAAGCGCGGAAGCCACGGTGCGGGTTGCCCCTAATTCGCCCGCGGCGTCTCGCGCATCAGGATCGGGCTCGCATGGTGGTGCATCAGCCGCCACTCGCCGTCCTCCTTGATGAAGACGTTGGTGGCGGCCAGATGGCCGCCCGAAAGCTCCTCCTCGCACAGCACCACGGCGATGTCGCCATAGAGATAGGCGGCATCGTCATGGCACATCACCAAAGGCGCATCGGGGTTGGCGAGGATGCCGTGCCAGCTCGCCATCACCGCGCCGCGACCGGCGATCGGGACCCAGCCGGGATGAGTGCAGAGTACGCCCACCTTGCGCGCCCAGAGGCGATCCATGGCTTCGAAGTCGCGCGCGGTGAAGGCGCGGTAGAATTCGAGGTTTGCGGCGAGCACCGCGTCGCTCTCGGTCATCGCAGCGACACTCCTCTCCGGGGCGTCGTCGCGCGATGATGGAATAGCCGCGGGCGGGATGCCAGTGTTTAGCGCGTGTCCGCCCAGCAGCCCTTTAACCCGGCGATCCGGGCGAGCGCGGCATCGCGCGTCCTGAGATCGGCAGCCTCGTTCGATGCGCCGAGGCGTTGCAGGCTTTGGGCGATGCCGGCCCGCTCGCTATCGATGGCAGCGCAGGTCAGGACCGCCTCCGCCTCGACCGGGCTCTCTGCGATGATCGGATCGGCGCCGCCCGCTCCGGCGCTGGCGGCGTCTCGAACCAGCCGCAACCGGACAATGCCAGCGCGCATAGTGCTGACGCCGCTGCGAGCCGTGCCTTCCCGGTACGTCCCATAGTCCTCCGGCACCCCGATCGTCCCACGATCGCCGAGCCGGCCGCCGCTGGCAACTTAACTCCCTGTGATAAAGGCCGATCGTTGAGGTCCCGGAGGTCGCGAGGCGAGAACGCGCCGCGGCGGGCGATGCTTGCGTCGCAGCAGCCGCTTCCGGCCTTCCAGAGAAGGGGATTGCCGGCCGCGGCAAACTCCAATACCTCTCAGTAGGCAAAGGCAGGAGACGATGCTCATGAACCGCCGCACTGGCGCACAGATCCTGGTCGATCAGCTCAAGATCCACGGCGCCGACAGGGTCTTCTGCGTGCCGGGCGAGAGCTACCTCGCCGTGCTCGACGCGCTTTACGATGCGAATTCGATCGGCCTAGTCACCTGCCGCCAGGAAGGCGGCGCGACCATGATGGCGGATGCCTATGGCAAGCTCACGGGCAAGCCCGGGATCGTGATGGTGACGCGGGGTCCCGGCGCGACCAATGCCAGCTCCGGTCTGCATGTGGCAATGCAGGATTCGACGCCGCTCATCCTGTTCATCGGCCAGGTCTCGCGCGCGACGCTGGAGCGCGAGGCGTTCCAGGAGATCGACTACCGCCGCATGTTCGGCCAACTCGCCAAATGGGTGGCCGAGATCGATGATCCCCACCGCATCCCCGAATTCCTCAGCCGCGCCTTCCACACCGCCACCGGCGGCCGCCCCGGGCCGGTGGTGCTGGCGCTGCCCGAGGACATGCTGACCGAGGAGGCGGAGGTCGCCGACGCCCAGCCTTATGTTCCGGTCGAGACCTGGCCCGGCGAGGCGGCGATGGCGCGGCTGCGGCAATTGCTCGGCACGGCGCGGCGGCCCTTTCTCCTGCTTGGCGGCAGCGCCTGGGACGCCGACGGCGTCGCCGCCATCGAGCGCTTCGCCGCCGCCAACCGCCTCCCCGTCGGCTGCGGCTTCCGCCGCCAGGACCGCTTTGACAACACGCATCCCTGCTATGCCGGCGATGTCGGCATCGGCATCAACCCGAAGCTCGCCCAGCGCATCAGGGACTCGGATCTGCTGATTGCCGTAGGCCCCCGGCTTGGCGAGATCACCACCGACGGCTACACGCTTTTCAACCTGCCAACGCCGAAGCAGCCTCTGGTGCATGTCCATGCCGATCCCGAGGAGCTTGGCCGGGTCTATCAGCCGGCGCTGCCGATCAACGCGACGCCTCGCGCCTTCGCGCGCGAAGCGGCGGCGTTGCCGCCGGTCGAGAACCCGCTCTGGGCGGCGGCTACTGAAGCGGCGCATCAGGACTATCTCGCCTTCCGCAAGCCGCCGCGCTCGCCCGGCGCGCTGCAGCTGGGCGAGATCATGCTGTGGCTCGACGAGCATCTGCCGGCCGACGCCATTTTCGCCAACGGCGCCGGCAATTTCGCTACCTGGGTCCATCGCTTCCGCCAGTACCGCCGCTTCGGCTCGCAGCTCGCCCCGACCAGCGGCTCCATGGGCTATGGCTTCCCGGCCGCGGTGGCGGCGAAGATCGTCCATCCCAACCGCGCCGTGATCTGCGTCGCCGGCGACGGCGATTTCCTGATGACCGGGCAGGAGCTAGCCACTGCGGTGCAGCGCCGGCTCGGCATTATTGTGCTGCTGGTCAACAATGGCATGTACGGCACCATTCGCATGCATCAGGAGCGCCATTACCCCGGCCGCGTCATCGGCAGCGACCTGCACAATCCCGATTTCGCCGCGCTCGCGCGCGCCTATGGCGCTTATGGCGAGGTGGTCGAACGCACCGAGGATTTCGCTTCTGCCTTCGAGCGCGCTCGCGCCGCCGGCGTGCCGGGCGTCCTGGAGCTGCGCATCGATCCCGAGGCGCTTACCATCCGCCAGTCGCTGTCCGAGATCCGCGCTGCGGCACTCGCCCAGCAGCGCCGAAGAAGAGGAGGACCCGCATGAACCGGTTCCGCGAGTTCGTTCCCGCCGGGGTCATTCCCGCCTGCCTGCTGCCTTTCGACGAGGATCTCGCTATCGACGCCGCGGAATACCGCAAGCATCTGCGCGACGTCGCCTCAGTGCGCGGCCTTGCCGCGATCACCGTTAACGCGCATGCTTCCGAAGTGCATGCCTGCAGCCTCGAGGAGCAGCGATGCGTGCTTGACCTCACTCTCGACGAGGTGGGCGACCGCCTGCCGGTCGTGTCGGGGGTCTATGCCGATGGCAGCCTCGCCGCCGCCGAGATTGCTCGCATCGCCCAGCGCGCGGGCGCCGCGGCGCTGCTGGTGTTCCCGCCCAGCAGCATGGGCATGGGCGGGCAGCTTCGGCCGGAGATGGCGCTTGCTCATTTCGCGTACATCGCCGACGCCACCGACCTGCCGCTCATCCTCTTCCAGTATTCGCTGCCAAGCGGATTGGGATATCCGCTGGAGACGCTGCTGCGCGTGGTCGAGGCGGTGCCGAACATCCGGGCGATCAAGGATTGGTGCAATGACGGCATGTTGCATGAGCGCCATGTCCGCACGCTGCAGGGCCTGCCGCGCCCGGTCAACGTGCTCAGCAGCCACAGCGCCTGGCTGATGAGCTCGCTGGTGCTGGGCTGCAAGGGCCTGCTGTCGGGCGCCGGCAGCGTCATCGCCGATCTTCAGGCGGCGCTGTGGCAGGCGGTCGAGGCCAAGGACCTCGCGGAAGCGCAGGCGCTGGCCGATCGCATCTATCCCGTCGTTCAGGCCTTCTACGCGCCGCCCTTCCTCGACATGCACAACCGGATGAAGGAGGCGCTGGTGCTGCTCGGCCGCTTGAAGCGCGCGGTGGTTCGGCCGCCGCTGGTCAAGCTGCCCGCAAGCGAGATCGCCCGGCTCGAAGCGGCGCTCGCCCAGGCATGCATCACCACGGCCGGCGCCTTTGGCCGCGCCGCGTAAAGGGTCGAGTCATAGCAGCCGGCTTCGGCGCGGCCCCCGTCGACGACGAGGCCCGCTTGCGGGCTGAAGCCGGCCGATCCGCACCCGATGCGGCATGGTCGCGGCAACCGCCTCGGAACCATGGATTGGCCGGCAAGCCGAGGCGTGACCGCGGCGGCCTTCTCGTCATCGGTTGCATATGAGTGCTGTCGCACGCAAGCGGCCGGCGACAGCAGGAACGGGGAACTCTTGACCTGGATCAAAGCTCCCGGCTTCATCCGGCCTCTTGATGGCCTTGGATGAGACGGACGGACGAGCGCCCGACGCCTTGCCAGTGATTAAGGCATCAAGGTCGTGCAGGAGGAGGCTTACATGCGCCAGATTGTCGCTGCTACGGATGGGTCCGATACCGCCGACCGCGCAGTTGATTTCGCGGCCGAGTTGGCGAGCAAGTTCATGGTGGATCTTGTTCTGACTTATGTGATTTCGGCATCGTCGACGGCCCTGGCAGGCGGCGGCCTTGCCCATCCCGCGACCGACCTCAGAGCGCCGATAAGGGTCGAGAGCACATCCTTGTCCCAGGTGCTCACCGATGCCGCGAACGACATCTTGGCCAAGGCCAAGGCACGCGCGCAGGCGAGAGGGGCGCGGCGCGTCCATACCGAGCTCCGTACGGGCGAACCTGCCGAGATGATCCTCCTGCTCGCCAAGGAACATGACGCTGGCGTGATCGTGCTGGGCAAACGGGGCCGGGGACGCTTGGCCGGACTGCTGCTCGGCAGCA
>JASHRZ010000338.1 GCA_030037055.1 Alphaproteobacteria bacterium | reverse complement strand
GCCGTCCGGCCGGTGGCGCAGGATCTCCTCGGCGCTCGCCGTCGCCGGGACCACGGTGACGCGGCAGCCCTGCGTCGCGAGCATGCGCAGGATGTTGCGCTTGGCGCCGTAATCGACGGCGACGACGTCGAAGCGCGGATTGTCGAGACGGCCATAGCCTTTGCCCATCACCCAGCGAGTCTCGTCCCAGCCATAGGTCTGGCGGCAGGTCACTTCCTTGGCGAGGTCCATGCCTTCGAGCCCCGGCCAGTCACGCGCTTTCGCCAGCAGCGCTGCGGTGTCGATCCTGCCGTCGGGCGCATGGCAAAGCGCGCCGTTGGGCGCGCCGCCGTCGCGGATGCGCCGTGTGAGCTGCCGCGTGTCGATGCCGGCGATGGCGACAAGCGCGTGCGATTTGAGCCAGGCGTCGAGAGGCTGCCTCGCGCGGTAATTGGCCGGCGGCGTGATGTCGGCGCGCAATATCAGCCCGCGCGCCGCCGGCGTCAGCGTCTCGATATCCTCGGCATTGGCGCCGACATTGCCGATGTGCGGAAAGGTGAAGGTGATGATCTGGCCGGCATAGGAGGGATCGGTCAGGATCTCCTGATAGCCGGTCATGGCGGTGTTGAAGCAGACCTCGCCGACAGCGACACCGGCCGCGCCGCGGCCGCGCCCCCAAAACAGGCTGCCATCCGCCAAAGCCAGGACCGCCGTGGCGCCGGGGGGGCGCGGGCAGGCATGCGACATCGGCGCGTCGGTCATGCGGTCGCGAAACCTCGTCGTCGCTTGTGGTGGACCGTCCGCGCCAGGCATAGGCTGCGACCGGACAACCGAGCTCAAATAGCTTTTGGCGTGAACCGCGTCAAGCGCCACCGTCGCCGCGAAATTCTCGTAGATTCAATTACTTGAATTCCGACAAGGAATTGCCATGGGCGAAGTCGTTGGCTAACGTCGGGACGACTCGGAGGAAGAACGGAGCAGACCATGCTGCGGCACAGATTCACCGACTCGCTGAAAGCGGCGATGAAGGCCAAGGATGAGCTCACCGTTTCCACGCTGCGGCTCATCATTGCCAAGCTCAAGGAACAGGACATCGACGCCCGCGGCAAAGGCAAGGCCGGCGGCATCGGCGAGGCCGAGATCCAGCAGATGTTGCTCGGCATGATCAAGCAGCGCCGCGACGCGATCGTGCTCTATGAGCAAGGGAAGCGGCCCGAGCTCGCCGAGAAGGAGCGTGACGAGATCGCCATCATCGAGCGCTTCCTGCCGAAGCAGCTCGGCGATGCCGAGCTCGAAGCGGCGGCCAAGGAAGTGATCGCCGCCATCGGCGCATCGGGCATGAAGGATATGGGCCGCGCCATGGCGGCGCTCAAAGAGCGCTACGCTGGCCAGATGGACGGCGCGAAGGCGAGCCAGGTGGTCAAGCGCCTGTTGAGCTGAGCGCACGAAAGCGGCGGTGAGCATCGGCCGGCGCTGCTTCGACATGGGGGCGACAGGCTTTCGCCGGCGGGGCGCGGTGCGCTAGACTTGCAATCCGCCGCCGCCTTCGCCAGGGTCGCCGGCTGACAGCTGAAGGCGGCGCGTTCATGGCCTTCCCGCCCGGGTTTCTTGACGAGTTGCGCGCACGCGTATCGCTCGCCGCCGTCGTCGGCCGCCGCGTGGCGCTCGTCAAGCGCGGCCGCGAATACATCGGCCTCTGCCCCTTCCACAAGGAGAAGACGCCGTCCTTCAGCGTCGTCGAGGACAAAGGCTTCTATCACTGCTTCGGCTGCGGCGCGCATGGTGACGTCATCGGCTTCGCCATGCAGAAGGAGAACCTCACCTTCCCCGAGGCGGTGGAGCAGCTTGCCCGGCAGGCCGGGCTCGAGGTGCCGCGCGGAACGCGCGAGGAGCGCGAGACGGCGGAGCGGCAGGCGACCGTTCAAGCGGCCGTCGAGGCCGCCTGCGCTTTCTTCGAGGCGACGCTCCATGGGCCGCAAGGCCGCGAAGCGCGGCTCTATCTCGAGCGCCGCGGGCTCGACCTCGCCACGCTGCGCCGCTTCCGCCTGGGCTACGCGCCCGATCCGCGCGACGGGCTGAAGCGGGCGCTTGCCAAATCCTTTCCCGAGCCGCTGCTGATCGAGGCCGGACTTCTGCGCCGCCCCGACTCCGGCGACAGCTACGATTATTTCCGCAACCGCGTCATTTTCCCGATCGGCGACCGGCGAGGTCGCATCATCGCGTTTGGCGGCCGGGTGCTCGGCGACGGCCAACCGAAATATCTCAATTCGCCGGAGACGTCGCTCTTCCACAAGGGACGCGTGCTCTATGGTTGGGCGCAAGCGCGCGCTGGGCTGAGCGGCGGCGCGGCGGCGCAACCTGGTGCTGGCGAGCCCTCGGTGATCGTCGCCGAAGGCTATATGGACGTGATCGCGCTGCACCGCGCCGGCTTCGCCACGGCAGTGGCGCCGCTCGGCACGGCGCTCACCGAGACGCAGATCGAAGAGCTGTGGCGGCTCGCGCCCGAACCGGTGCTGTGTTTCGACGGCGACGCCGCGGGCTTGCGCGCGGCGGACCGCGCGCTCGAGCGGGCGCTGCCGCTGCTGAAGCCCGGCCACAGCCTTCGCTTCGCCACCCTGCCGGCGGGCGAGGATCCCGACACGCTCCTCCTCATCCGCGGCCGCGAGGCGATGAGCGAGGTGCTGGCGCGCGCCAAGCCGCTTGCAGACGTGCTGTGGGATCTCGAGACGATGCGGCCGGTCGACACGCCCGAGCGCCGCGCCGCCTTGGAGCAGCGACTCGAGAACCGCGTCCGGGCGGTTGCCGACCGCACCGTCCAGGGCCACTACCGCAGCTTCTTCCGCGAGCGGCTGTTTAGGATGCGCCGGCGCGGCAACACCAACGGCAAAGCCCGGAGCGACCGGGCAGGGCGGGATTTCCTGGATCCGAACCCGGGGATCGCAGTGAATCCCAGGCCGCCCTTCGAGGGCAAACCGAGAGGTGAGCCCTCCTATGTCCGGGGGCGCCGTCAGCAGGTCCTCCTCGCTCTCCTGCTCAACCATCCCCGCCTGTTGGACGAGGTTGAGAGTGAAGTGGCGCTGCTAGAACTGGCGGACCCCCGTCTTGACAAGCTCTGCCACGAAATCTTAAGACTTCACGCCCTAAAACCGGATCTTGACGCTGCGGCGCTCAAGCTCCACCTCACTGAGAGTGGGTATACCGGGGTCGTGCAGGGGGTACTGTCGCCAGAGGTACTGAAACACGCCGCTTTCGCGCGGCCTGAGGCGGATGCAGAGATGGTCCGGACGGGGTGGTACCAGATCAAGGATCAGCTCCTGCATCAGCCGCAATTGATGCAGCAGGTTGCGGAAGCGAAGCAGCGCTTCGTCGAGGATCCCAACGACGAAACATGGGGACAGTTGCAACAGTTGCAGCAGACGGTGCTGGAAACGAAGAAAGAGGATGACGGCGCAACGGGAGGGGGAATCCGTTGACCAACGGCCGAGCGGCCGAGAGCCGCCACAGCGGAGGGATTTCCGACGGAGCGGGACGGGCGGACAGGGTGCTGCGCGGTGTCCCGTTGCCGCGTTTGGAACGTCATTGACGGGCGGGATCACAGATGGCGAGTAAGTCGGCGAATGCGGCGGAGCCGCCCGAGGCGAGGGAGGAGGCGGCGGAGGCACCGCTTCTCGACACCATCGCGGCGGCGATCAAGAAGATGGTCGCGCGCGGCAAGGAGCGCGGCTACGTCACCTATGACGAGGTGAACGCGGCGCTGCCGACCGAACAGGTCTCGTCCGAGCAGATCGAGGATACCTTGGCGATGCTCTCGGAGCAGGGCATCAACGTCGTCGAGAGCGAGGAGAGCGACGAAGCGGCGGCGGCGAGCGAGGACGGCGACGGCGAGCCCCACGGCGGCGGTAATCTCGACGACGAGGACATCGGCCGTACCGACGACCCCGTGCGCATGTATCTGCGCGAGATGGGCTCGGTCGAGCTGCTGTCGCGCGAGGGCGAGATCGCCATTGCCAAGCGCATCGAGGCGGGCCGCGAAATGATGATCGGCGGGCTCTGCGAAAGCCCGCTTACCATGCGTGCGCTGATCCTGTGGCGCGATGCGCTCAACGAAGGCAAGATGCTGCTGCGCGACGTCATCGATCTCGACGCGACCTATGGCAGCGCCTTTGCCGAGGAGCCCGCCGCCGAAGAGGAGGTGCCGCTTGCCGCCGAGGGCGACGACCCGCCCGGGGCCGAGGCGCTGCCGGAAGGCGCGGTGCCGGGCGAGGAGGGCGAGGAGGGCGAGGACGCGTCGATCTCGCTCGCGGCGATGGAAGCGGAGCTGAAGCCCAGCGTGCTCGCCACGCTCGACACCATTGCGCAGCTTTACAAGAAGCTGCACAAGCTCCAGGATCAGCGCCTCGCCACGATGCAGGAAGGCGAGGAGATCACCAAGCAGTCCGAGCGGAAATACGAGAAGCTCAAGGCGCAGATCATCGAGGCGATGAAAAGCGTCCGCCTCAACAATACGCGCATCGAGCATCTCGTCGAGCAGCTCTACGCGCTGAACCGCCGCATGGTCGCCGCCGAGGGCAGGCTGTTGCGGCTTGCCGAGACCTGTGGCGTCAAGCGCCAGGACTTCCTCAACCACCATATGGGCCAGGAGCTCGCGCCCGACTGGTCGGCGCGGGTGAAGCGGCTGCACGGCAAGGGCTGGGGCGCGCTCGTCAACAAGCACGCCGGCGAGGTCAAGAATCTCCGCGGCGAGCTTTCCACCGTCTCCGAGGAGACCGGTCTCTCGCCGATCGAATTCCGCCGCGTCGTCGCGACCGTGCAGCGCGGCGAGCGCGAGGCCGGCCGCGCCAAGAAGGAGATGGTGGAGGCCAATCTCCGGCTCGTCATTTCGATCGCCAAGAAATACACCAACCGCGGCCTGCAGTTCCTCGACCTCATCCAGGAAGGAAACATCGGGCTGATGAAGGCGGTGGACAAGTTCGAATACCGCCGCGGCTACAAATTCTCCACCTATGCCACCTGGTGGATTCGCCAGGCGATCACCCGCTCGATCGCCGACCAGGCGCGGACCATCCGCATCCCCGTGCACATGATCGAGACCATCAACAAGCTGGTGCGGACCTCGCGCCAGATGCTGCACGAGATCGGCCGCGAGCCGACGCCGGAGGAATTGGCCGAGAAGCTCGCCATGCCGCTGGAGAAAGTGCGCAAGGTGCTGAAGATCGCCAAGGAGCCGATCAGCCTGGAGACGCCGATCGGCGACGAGGAGGATTCGCATCTCGGCGACTTCATCGAGGACAAGAACGCGGTGCTGCCGCTGGACGCGGCGATCCAGGCCAATCTGCGCGAGACGACGACGCGCGTGCTTGCCTCGCTGACGCCGCGTGAGGAGCGGGTGCTGCGCATGCGCTTCGGGATCGGCATGAACACCGACCACACGCTGGAAGAGGTCGGCCAGCAATTCTCGGTGACGCGCGAGCGCATACGCCAGATCGAGGCGAAGGCGCTGCGCAAGCTCAAACACCCCAGCCGCTCGCGCAAGCTCCGCAGCTTCCTCGATACCTGACAGGGGCCGGGAACCAGGCGCTAGGATGACGCGTCCGCGTTGACAGGACCTTCCTGATTACCGATACCTGACCTCCTGGACCCTACTGGGCCCGTAGTTCAGCTGGTTAGAACGCGCCGCTCATAACGGTGTTGTCGCAGGTTCGAGTCCTGCCGGGCCCACCATTCCTTTCAATGAGTTAGAGCGTTGCGAGCTGCGCGTTCCGCCGGGTTTGGGCACGCAA
>JASHRZ010000337.1 GCA_030037055.1 Alphaproteobacteria bacterium | reverse complement strand
CCGAGCGCGGCCGCCTCGCAGATCCGCCGCGTCGCCTCGTCGAGATTGCGCACGTCGAGGCTCGCGCGGTCGAAGACCAGCTCCCACCCGATCTGGCCCTCATCGAGATAAAGACCGCCGCCGCCGGTGATCCGCCGGCCGATCTCGATGCCGCGGCGGCGGCAATGGTCGAGGCGAACCTCGTGACTCAGAATCTGGTGCATGCCGATCAGCGCCGAGGGGCGGAAGCGCAGGAACCGGATGGTGTCGGGAATGCGACCGTCTTTGCGCGCGCCGATGAGCGCCTGGTCAAACGCGATATTGGCGCGCCCGCCGCGGATGCCGGTGTCGATCACGCGAAAGCGCGTCATCGCGCGCGGCCCTGGCCTTCCCCGGTCAGGCCGCGCCGCAGCTGCCTGCGGATCCTGCGGACATCCCGCCGATCGGGCTGGAAGGGATAGGAGGCGATGTCGCTCGGCGGCGAATCGCCGTAGGGCCGGTCGCAGGCCGAGACGTCCGCTGCCTCCTTTCCCGGACAGCCGGAGGTGCGGAACGCGATGCCGGCGTCGATCACCTGGTCGAGTTCGTCTTTCGGAAAGTCGAAATCGACCAGGCGCCCGCTCGGGTCGAAGCGCATCCGCTCCAGGCGGTGGCCGCGGTAGTCGATGAGATAGCGCGCGAGCTGAATGCGCCGCCATTGCGGCCGCGGCACGGGCGGGAGGTGGTCCATGAGCGAGCCGGCCTCGGGGAAGAACGCGAACATGTGGCTGTGACCGCCGAGATCGCGGATCGCCTGAACCTGCGCGAGAACGTCACGGTCGCTTTCGCCCATGCCGACGATGAGATGAGCACCGAAGCGCTCGGGGCCGAAGATCTCGGCGGCGGCGCGCAGGATCTCCCAGTACTTGTCCCAGCTGTGCGGCGATTGCACGCCGCGGCCCCGGGTGCGATCGAAAATGACGGGACTGGCCGCATCGAGCGCCACGGTGAAGATCTCCGCCCCGAGATCGTAGAGTTCCTGTACGTCCCGCCGTGTCATCGTCGTCGGGTTGGAGAGGATCGACACGGGCACGTGCGCGATCCGCTTGACCCATTTCTTCAGCACGATGCGCGTGTCGCGATCCGAGTTCGGATGAGTGATCATGCTGATGCACATGCGATGGAAGCGCCCGCCGTCGCTGCCGCCGGCGACGATGTCGATCACCTCCTCATAGGGCACCGCCGGCCAGTCGACGCGGATGAAGTTGCGGTCGGCATAGTCGCGCTCGGCCTCGCGGTGCCGCGCAAGCCCGCAATATGCGCAATTGGCGCGGCAGCCTTCGGGATAGGTCAGCAGGAGATTGAGGCAGCGCGTGCAGCCCGTGCGGTGCATGTAGCCCTTCATCACGCCAAGCGTGATCGCCGCCGCCGTCGACATCTGCACATAGTCGGGCGAGCGCATGTTGGGCGTGAGGATGTTGTTGTTCGGCAAATAGATTCCCTTCGCCTCGCGGCCGCGCGTCTTGACCCGGCCGCCATTGCGCGCCTCGGGCGCAACGATATCCGGGACCCGCGGATGCATGGTCTCCGCGTCGTTGAAGTTGCGCGGCTGTCGGCCGGTGAAATCCGGAACCGGATGGCGCGGCATCTCCGCACAGCCCATGAGCCAGCCCCCTTCTTCGAGCCTCACGCCGCCCAATACTGCGGATAAGCGATCCAGGCGGCGCGCAGCGCCGCGGCCCCAGGCGCGCCGCCGCCGCCGTAACAGGCGAGCACTGCGCGGCGCCGCCGAAGCGCGCGCGCCAAGGCATCGTCGAAGAGGTCGCCCAGCTCCTCCTCGTAGCCCTCGAGTGCGCCCGGCCGGCCCGAAAGCCAGCCGGCGGCCGCTTCTCCGGCCAGCTTTCCGGAAAGGACGGCGGCGGCGATCCCGGCACCGGTCACCGGATTCGTCAGGCCGGCGGCATCGCCGGCGAGAAGCACGGGCATGCCGCCGATGGCAGCGCGCGCGGCGAGGCGCCCGCCGACGGGGATCGGCCCGCCGGTGAGACACGAGGCGCCGACCCCGACGCGGCCTTCGCCAATGAGCCGCCGATGCAGCCGGGCGAGCAGCGGCGTGAGAAGCGCCCGCGCCTCGGGCGCGACGCCGATCCCGAGATTCGCCGTCGGCCCCTTGGGGAAGAGCCAAGCATAGCCGCCGACATAATCCGCGTGGAGAAAGATGTCGGTCGCATCGTGCGGGCGCAGCAGCGGCACCGTCACTTGGCGCGTTTCGACAACCGCCCGATTGACGCGCGCAACCGCGGCGCCCACCCGCGAGCGCGGACCGTCGGCGCCAATCAGGACGCGCGGGCGGAAGCTGGTGCCGTCCGCGGCGCGGACGGTTCCGTCGGCCTCGATGCCGGAGATGCTCGCGCCATAGCGGCACTCTGCCCCGGCCTCCTCGGCCCGGCGCGCGAGCAGGCGATCGAACGCGCCGCGGTCGATCATGCGGCCGGGAAAGCGCGGCGTCTCGTCGGCGGCATCCGCCGCAACGAAGGTGAGCATTCGGTTGACCGCCTGCGCCGTGACGGAGGCGAGGCCTGCCACCTCCTGGTCGAGCAGCGCCGGCACGAACTCGGCGCATTGAACGGGCCGGCCGGATTCGCTCCGGCGCTCCAGCGCCACGACGCGCGCGCCGGCGGCGGAAGCGGCCGCCGCTGCGCGGCTTCCCGCCGGTCCGAGGCCGACGATCAAGACATCCGGCGAGGCATCGACCATGATGCGACCTCAGCCGGCGCAGACCCGCCGCCCGGCGAGCCCGTCGAGAGCGATGGAGCAGCACGCGTGCTCCTGCTCGATCGGGCGCCCAATGGCGCGGGCAAGGGCAACGATGCCTTGCGCGGGATAGGCGATGCCGTCGAATCCCGCCATCACCGCGTAGGCATCGGTCAGGATCTTGTGGCCGCCGGCCGGCCGCGCGCAGCCGAGCTGCACCGGCGCGGTGCGGATGCGTCGGCGCGCCGCGACGAAGACCGTCGCCACGTCTTCGGGAGGCACCGTCGCGAAAGGGCGCTCCGCGGGTGCGTAGTAGGGCATGACCACGACCAGAACCAAGGCGGCGACGCGATGGCGCGCGATGATGTCGAGCGCGCGCTCCTCGCCAAGGATGCGGCCATAATGCAGGCCGATGACGACATGGGGCACGACCTCCATGGAGGTGCCGCAGAGCGCCGCCAGCGTCGCTTCGAAATCCTCGACCGGCCGGTCGAGATGGTAGACCTCCCGGCTCGTTTCCGCCGCGCCGATCACGTCCATCATCGCGACGTCGACGCCCGCCGCCTCCATGCGCACCGCCCGCCGCTCGTCGAGCAGCGCCGTGTGCAGGCCGATGCGCAGATGCGGAAACTCGCGCTTCAGCTTCTCTATCGCCGGGTAATACCGCTCGTAAGGCACTTCGTTGCGCTGGTTGGATCCGCCGGACAGGAGAAAGCCCTGAAGGTCCTGGAGGAGGACGAGGTCGCGCACCTTGCGCTCCAGCTCCGCCGGACTCGCCGCCGGAATCATCGGCTCCAGGATCTTGGCTTGGCAATGATCGCAGTTGAGCGCGCAAATGCCGCCGGTGATGGAAAAGGCGGGAAAGCGGTTCTTGCCGCAGCCTCTGAGGTCGTCGGTGGCGTAGGAGCGGAAGGTCGGGGTGTAGAAACGGAGAGGACCGAGCGGGCGGTCGCGCGCCTCCGCCTCGAGCGCTTCGACGAGGCCGCGATCGAGGAGAAGCGCGTCGAACGGCTCTATTTCGCGGATGCGGTCGAACCAGCCCATCGCGTCCTTCCGGCGTCAGGCTAGAATGACAGCGCTTCGTCGAGCGCCGTCGTTGGACACCGATCGATCATGAAGAAGCTCTGCGTCCTCCAGCACACCGAAGCCGAATTTCTCGGCCTGATGGAGGACCACTTCGAACGTCGCGCCATCGGTTTCCGGTACGTGCGTCCCTTCGCCGCGGGCGGTATGGTGCCGGCCGGGACCGATGACTGCGACGGTCTCGTGCTGCTCGGCGCCGGCCCATTGGGCATCGTCAGCGGCCATCTCCTGCCCAGCCTCGGCCCGGAGCTCAGGCTGGCGCGGGCCATCCTTGAGCGGGGTCTGCCGGTTCTCGGTTTCGGAATCGGCGCCTGCCTGCTCGCGGCCGCGGCCGGCGGCGGCGCCGAGGAGGCGCCGCTGCGCTTCGTCCTCGGCACCGCCCGCCGCCTGGCCGCGGACGGGATCGCGCGTCATCTGCCGGCGAAATTTCCCATGGCCGTCTATATGCGCGACCGACCCGTCCTGCCGGCCGACGCGGAAGTGCTCGCGGTCGACGAAATGGACGCGCCCGCCGTCTTCCGTCTGCGCGGGAACTGTCTCGGCTTTCTCGGCCATCCCGGCGTCAAATCGGCGATGATCGAGGATCTCGTGATGGCGTTCGACGAGGCGCCGGAGGGCGTGGCGGAGACTCTGATACGACTGCGCGCCGCGCAAGGCGCGATCGCCGCCGCGCTCGCCGAAATCATGGTCGCCGTGATCATGGCAACGCGGCTGATGGAAACCGCTCCCTGATCGGCGCTGGTTCCGAGCGGACCCGAAGCGGACCGAGCAATCCTTGGAGCTCTCGAGCATCCTGACCCCGCCGGTGACCGTGCCGGAGGCCCGCTGCCGTAAGGAGGGCCGTCGCGACGCGCGGTCCGCCGGCACCATCATTCCTCATCCGGCAAAAAAATTAAATGCTGATTTTCGCATGTATGGCGCTCGGCCGATTGGCGCGCGCGGATTGACATATCGGAATATGATGCGCGCAATCGGGATTGGACGTAAGATTTCGCTCGGCGACCCGGCATCGGCCGGGGCGGGTGTCGACGATGCGTCGGGCTGTCGGGCGCGCAGAAGTCGGGGAAATCGGGCAATGGCGCGTAAGCTGATAATCATCATGGTCAATACCGATCCCCGCAACGGCGAGGAACTCGGCGCGCCGTTCTTTCAGGCGACCGTCGCCGCGGCCATGGACTACGAAGTCGAGGTGATCTGCACCGCGACCGCCGGACGGCTGATGAAGAAGGGCGTCGCCGACAAGCTGCTGGTCAAGCCGGGCTCGCCCAAGAGCGTCTACGACTTCATCAAGGATGCGCACGAGGCCGGGGTGAAGTTCTACTGCTGCTCGCCCAATCTCGACCTCTTCGACATGACCGAGGCTGACCTAATCCCAGAATGCTCTGGCATCGTCGGCGGCGCCCATGTCATCGAAGAGGTGATGGAGAATGACGAGGCGAGGGTCCTGACCTATTGATGGCGCTGCGAGGTCGAGATGGCACGCGCACCGATCGGTGACCCGGTATCGAACTCTCCGGTCGTCGCCTACGAGACGCTCGAGCAGGTGTTCGAGGACATCCGCTCGCACCCCCTCTACGATCACGAGCTGCACGGCTGTCTCAATTGCGGCATCTGCACGGCGACCTGCCCTTCGGCTCATTACTACGACTACTCGCCGCGTGAAATCGTGCAGCTGCTGTGGACCGAAAACCTCGAGGGGATCTACGAGGCAATGCAGGAGAAGATCTGGGCCTGCGCCCAGTGCTACACCTGCGCGGCGCGCTGCCCCTTCGACAACTCGCCGGGCGGCCTCGTCATGATCATGCGCGAGGCGGCGATCAAGCACGGGATGCCGTCGGCAAAAGACGTGTTGCGGCCGTTCTCGCGCGTGCTGCTCAAGGTCATCTCGACTGGCAACCAGCTGGCGCCGAACATGATCACGCGCGACGCCTTCCCCGACTGGGGAGCGAATGTAAGCAAGGTCGACGCGCCGCTCGACGTGCTTCGCAAGGCCATTCCGGTGCCTACCATGCACACCACGGACACGGCGTGGGTGGTCAATCTCAAGACCTCGGTCGAGCTTTACACGATCTGGGAGGAGACCGGCGTGCTGCAGCAGCTCGAGACCATCGACGAGAACCTGTTCGACGTGATCAGGGACGTCATGGACGAGAAGCGCGACGCGTACGCGGAATGGCTGGAAGAACACGAGAAAGAAACGGCAGGGGACGCGTAACCGCCGCCACAAAATGTCGGAGGTGACGGGCGATGGCAGACGATAAGCGTTCCGAGGGGGCGTTCGCCGGGTTCGGCCCGGAATGGCGTCCCGCCAATTTGAGCCCGGACGAGGCGCGGGCGGCAACGGCCTGGGTCGAGACCAGGATCGACCGGCGCTCTCTGCTGACCGGCAGGGACCAGGTCGAGGACGTCCGCGACATCATGTGGCAGCTCGAGAAGGACGGCGAGATCGCCGTCCATCGCATCACCGAGCAACACGAGCCCGTGACCGCGCGCACGCTCTACGGCTGGAAGAAGCGCATACCGACCAACCACCTCTGGCATCACAAATCCTGCGGCCAGTGCGGCAATATCCCGGGCTATCCGACGTCGCTGCTGTGGCTCATGAACAAGCTGGAGACCCGCTATCTCGACGAAACCGACCAGACCTCGTGCACGGCGTGGAATTATCACGGCTCCGGCATCGGCAACGTCGTCAGCCTTGCCGCCGTCTTCCTGCGCAACTTCCACCAGGCTTACATGTCGGCCAAGGCGCAGGGTCTGCCCGAAGGCTACTATTATCCGCTGGTCCATTGCGGCACCTCCTTCGGCAACTACAAGGAGATGCGCTGCTTCCTGCTGCATTCGACCAAACTGCGCGAGCAAGTGAGGAAGATCCTGGCAAAGCTCGGCCGGCTGGTTGACGGCAAGCTGCTGATCCCCGAGGAAGTCGTGCATTATTCCGAGTGGCTCCATGTGATGCGCGAGCCCATCGCCGAGAAGCGCGTGATCGATTTGAGCCGCGTCCGGGCGACGGTTCATCCCGCCTGCCACGTCTACAAGATGGTGCCGGAGGACGTGATCTATGACGACACGGTGATGGACGGCAACCGCGTCGCGGTCTCCAGCGGTCTGCTGCAGTCGCTGGGCGCGCAGGTGATCGACTACTCGACCTGGTACGATTGCTGCGGCTTCGGCTTCCGCCACATCATCGGCGAGCGCGAGTTCACCCGCTCCTTCGCGATCGATCGCAAGATCAAGGTCGCGGTCGAGGAGGCGCGCGCCGACGTGATGATCGGCCACGATACCGGCTGCATCACCACGCTGGACAAGAACCAGTGGATCGGCCGGGCCGCCGACAAGGTGTACGAGCTGCCGATCATGGCCGACTGCCAGCTCGCGGCGCTGGTCTGCGGGGCGCATCCGTACAAGCTGGCGCAGCTTCACTGGCACGCCTCGCCCTTCGAAGGCTTCCTTGAGAAGCTCGGCATCGACTGGCAAAAGGCGAAGGCGGAATTCGAGGCCTATCTGAAGGAGGTGGCCGCCGGCCGGATCGAGACGCTCTATGATGCCAGGCGCTCGATCACCTCGGGGCCGGGCTTCGTTCGGCCGGCGATCGCCGCGAAAGGAACGGAGCGGGCATGAAACCGATCCTGGTCCTCGGCGGCGGGCCCGCGGGACTCTCCGCCGCCTATGCGCTCGCCGCGATGGGCCAAAGGACGATTCTCGTCGACAAGGCGGACCGTCTCGGCGGCGCGCCGATCCTCACGGGCTATGCCAAGCTCGTGCCATCGGGCGAATGGGCGAAGGACGCCATTGGCGGGATGGTGCGGCGCGTCGAAGGCAACCCACTCATCGAGGTCCAGCGCGCGACCACGGTGCGGAGCTTCTCGGGCGAGCCCGGCGATTTCCGCGCGCGGCTGTCCACCGGCGCGGAGCTGCAGCTGGGCGCCGCCCTGCTCTGCACCGGCTTCACCCACTTTGATTCGATCAACAAGCCGGAATGGGGCTTCGGCACCTATCCGGACGTGGTCACGACCGCCCAGGTCGAGCAGATGATCTCTTCGGGCAAGGGCGTCCGCTGCCCCTCCGACGGGCGCGAGCCGGAGCGCGTCGCGATCCTGCTGTGCGTCGGCTCGCGCGACCGGCAGATCGGCCGCGAATGGTGCTCCAAGATCTGTTGCACGGTCTCGGCCAACATCGCCATGGAGATCCGCGACCAGCTGCCCAAGTGCAACGTCTACATCTATTACATGGACATCCGCACCTTCGGCCTCTACGAGGACACGTATTACTGGGAGAGCCAGGAGAAGCACAAGGTCAAGTACATCAAGGCGCGCATCGCCGAGGTGACCTCGGACGGCAAGCGCCTGATCGTCAAGGGCGAGGACACGCTGGTGAAGCGCCCCATCACCATCCCCTTCGACATGGTCGTGCATGCCATCGGCATGGACCCGAACCTCGACAATCTGACGCTCTCGGCCGTCTTCGACGTGAAGCTCGAGAGGCACGGCCACATCGCCAAGGCATCGAGCTACACCAGCATGAGCCATACGTCGCGGCCCGGGGTCTTCGTCGCCGGCGCCGCGACCGGACCGGAGACCATCGACGACTCGATCGCGCAAGGCCAGGCGGCGGCCATGGCCGCCCTCGCCTCGGTGCAGGGCCGCGCGCGAGAGGCGGCCGAGTAATGTGGGGCTTCGCCAGAGCCAGGCCAACACGGGTGCCCGATGCGCGCAAACCTGTCCTCGACCTGAGCGGACCGCGGCTTCGCCAGATCTTCGAGCACCTGGCCGAGGCCGCCGAGCCGACCGGCGGTGTCGAGCGCTATGTCGGCGCGCTCGCGCTCAAGAGCTCGCTTTTCGAGGCGTTGCTCGGCAAGGGGCGGTTGGGCGAGCTCACCGAGACCGAGTTCTGCGATCTCTGCAGCTTCATCACCCCGGTGCGGCGGCGCGTCGGCGCCTGGCTCGGCCGACACGGCTTCGAGCCGATGCGGCAGCGGCTGGACCGCCTGCTCGCGGGATGGGCCGATGCGACGACGGCCAATGCGCGGCTTGCGGGCTTCATCGCCAGCTTCCCCTCCGACCGTGCGCATCGCTGGGCGCGCGACCTTGCCGCCGAGGTGCTCCACTTCACAGCGCCGGAGCGCTACCCGCTGATGACGCGCTGGATGTGGGATGCGCGCACCAACAGCGGCGTCCTACGCGAGATCTGGTATGCCGAGAACGTCGACGCCATGACCATCCCGGCGGCGGACGACTTCGCCACCTTTGCGACGCTGCGCGACGAACTCGAAGGCTTTCTGCGCGACAACGGCGTGTTTCGCGACCTGCCGTTCTATGTCGATCTCCTCTGCGCGCATGTCTATGCTTTCTACATAAACGGTCGCGGCGGCCAATATCTCAGGACCGACTTCGGCGCCAAGGAGGACCCGATAGCGCATACGCGCCGCCTGCTCGGCCTCGACGCGGTCGACACCGAGACCGGCCGAACCCGTCTCAAGCTGATCGACGGCACCGCCTATGTCTTGGGCGAACCGCCGCGGCTCACCTCGTGAGGCCGGTCCGTGCCGATCCATGAGAAGTCGCTGATCCGGCCGGAGAACCTGGTCACCCACGAGCAACTGACGCTCGAAGGCGTCGACGTGTCCGGCCATTGGAGCACCTTCATCCGCTCCCGCGTGATCACCGACTACAACGAGGCGATGGAGGAAGAGATCGCCGCGCTGCCGGGCGGCGAATACATCCATCGCTGCTGGCAATGCGGATCCTGCACCAACTCCTGCACGGTCAACGCCGTCAATCCCGACTTCAACCCGCGCTACTGGATCTACCTGATCCGCATGGGCCTGGAGGAGGAGCTGCTGCGCGACAAGGACATCGTCTGGCAGTGCGTGTCCTGCAACAAATGCACCTATGCCTGCCCGCGTGACGTCAATCCCGAAGGTGTGATGAAGGCGACGGCTCATTGGCTCGAGCTCAAGGGACACACCGCGAAAAAGCCGTCGATGGAATTCGACGAGGTCTTCTCCGAGCAGGTCTTCGCGACCGGCAAGATCGAGGAGGGACGCGTGCTCCGGCAGTTCTTCGCCCGCACCGGCCAATCCCTGTTTCAGGACTGGCTCGTGGCGCTGGTGCGCGGCCTGGCAATCCGTCGTCCCATCGGCTTGCTGGCGCGGCTCGCCATCGCCAGCATCTTCCGGCCGAGGACCCGCGGCTGGAGCCGCGCGCGGGCAGCGATCAACGAGTACCTCGGAGAGCAGGAGACGGCCCAGCGCCGCGCGCTCGGCCTCGAGCAGCGGGGATCGGAGCGATGACCGGCAAATACCGCAAGGTCGCCTACTACCCCGGCTGCGCTCTGGAGGGGACCGGACACGCCTATAATCGCTCGACCACGGCGCTCGGCCAGGCGCTCGGCCTCGACCTCGTCGAGCTCAAGAATTGGAATTGCTGCGGCGCGATGGAGGTGAAGAACCTCGATCCGAAGCTCCAGACCTATCTTTCCGCCCGCAATCTCGGCATCGCGGAGAAGATGGGCTTCGAGACGGTGATGGCGCCATGCAACGGCTGCTATCACAATCTCAAGAAGGCCGAGTACGACCTCGCCCATGACCCCGCCTCGCGCGGGCTGGTCGGCCAACTGTCGCAAAAGGCGGGGCACGCCGCCTACGAGCCCGGCGGCGTCACCACCATCCATGCGCTCGACTGGATCAAGGAAGCGATCGGCGAGGACGGCCTCAGGGAGCGCGTCAAGCATTCGCTTAAGGGCGTCAAAATCGCCAATTACTATGGCTGCATGTACACGCGTCCGCGTCACATCTTTCCCGAAAAGGACAAGGGGCCCGGTTCGGAGTCGACCTCAAAGCCGCATTTCATGGACGATCTGCTGGCCGCCGCCGGCGCCGAATGCGTCGATTATCCGCTCAAGACCGCGTGTTGCGGCGGCGCACATACGCTGTCGGACTCCGACACATCGACCAAGCTCGTCCTCAATCTGCTGACCACGGCCGAAGCCTGCGGCGCGGACGTCATCGCCACGGAATGCCCGACCTGCCATACCGGGCTCGAGATGCATCAGGTTCGCGCGGCGAGGGTCCTCGGCAAGAGGACCAGGGTGAAGATCCTCTACTTCACCCAGCTCCTCGGCATGGCGCTTGGGCTCTCGGCGCGGCGGGTCGGGGTGCAGGAAAATATGTCCGACGCCTGCGACCTGTTTCGGGAAAAGGGACTCGGCCGATGACGGATCGAACGCTCGTCGCACCACAGGCGGGCATCATGGAGCGGATCGAGGAGATCATCGCCGCCTCCGACAAAGTGCTGGCCGCGTCGGCACCCGCCATCGCCGGCGAGCTTCTTGCTTTCGGCGAGGCGATCCTTGAGCGCTGGCTCAAGGCCCGCGGCGCGGTGCCGACGCGGCAGCGGTGGGAAGGCTTCCGCCTCCTCGCGCTGCACCGGCAGGGTGCCAAGGGCGATCCCAGCTTC
>JASHRZ010000336.1 GCA_030037055.1 Alphaproteobacteria bacterium | reverse complement strand
CGACGGCCGGACATCAGCGAGGCGGAGCGGCAGCTTGCCAGCGCCACGGCGCGTATCGGCGTGGCGACGGCCGATCTCTTTCCGCATCTCGCCATCACCGGCGCGGTCGGCTACCAGTCCCAAAATCTCGGGAGGTTGCCCTCAACCGGCATCTGGTCCGCAGGGCCGTCGGCCTATTGGTCGCTGCTCGACTTCGGCACGCTCGACGCGCTGGTCGATATCGCGGATCTGCAGACCCATGAGCGTCTCGTCCAGTACAGGGAAGACATCCTCGTCGCTGTGCAGGAGGTGGACACCGCCATCGCCAACTATGCCGCACAGCAGGACCGCCTGAAGAGGCTGGGCGAGGCGCTGGTGGCAAGCCAGCGCGCTGTAACCCTGGCCTCGCAACGTTACGACCGCGGCCTCACCGACTTCCTCAACCTCCTCGATGCCGAGCGTCAGGAATACGACCTCGAGACCCAATACGCCGTGGCCGACCAAGCCGCGGCGGAGGATTTCGTCGCGCTCTATAAGGGCTTGGGCGGCGGCTGGGAGCGCCATCAATCGGTTCCGCCGATCCGCACGCCGCAGCCCGCTGTCATTGCCGCGTTCCACCGGCTGCTCGTGCCGGAGGATCCGACGAAATAGCGCCAGCCGCCCAAGGCCGGAGGCAAGGCCCGGAGATCACGCGATGGGCATCGTCAACAGCCCTACGCTGCTGCGCATCTCTATCGACGAGAACAAGATGCGGGGCCACCTGCTGCTCCCGGAGGCCATCGCGCTCGGAGCGCGCGAATTCCCTCCGCCCGGCGCTCCGCGGCAGCCGGCTTCCGCTATTCGACGCAGCTTTAACCTAACGTGGCCGCTTCGGGCGGAAGATCGGCCAGATGGCGAGATCGCCCACGTGCCGACAACCGATGGCCGCGAACTACACCTCATGCGCTACACCGAGCCGGAACCGGAGCACAAGCTCCTCTTCAACAAACTCGAGCTCACGCTGCCCGCTCAGCCGCCGCTTACGGGCGCAAATGGGATTTAGTCGGCTTCCTTTCGCGGCCCGCCGATTTTCGGTAGGCGGAGCGGCCGTGATCTCCTCGCTCAATGAAGCGATCACGGGCTTGCTCGAAGCGCGCGGTGGCGGCCGACAGGCGCCGCCGCCTTTCTGTCTGCGCATTGATGATGACGCGCGGGCAGGCGAGGCGCAGCATAAGTTTCTAAACGGTCATTCATTATCATATCGATGACGTAAATGTCATAAGAAAACAGTTAAATTCGGAATCATCGAACGCTTTACGACTTTTCAGCGTTACCCGTTCCGATTTACCTGACAGCGATAGCGGATTGAATCGGGCCGAAACCGGCTCGCAGGAGTCGCGCGCTGTCGGGGCATGTCGCGAACCGCATGGCGAGCGGCATGGGCAGCAGAAGCATCGGGGGGACGGAAGTGCAGCCGAGCTCGCCTCCGAAAGTCAATCAGCCATGGAGCTTCGAGGGTCGCGGGGAGGCGGAGAGAAGGAGCAGTTTCTCCGAGAACGCAGGACGTTCTTTTTGGTGGGGGTGATATGACAATGCGTAGGGACCTCAAGGTAGCGGCGGCGCTTGGCAGCTTCACCGCGATCGGTGTTCTGCTCGCCGGAATTCCGCTCGCGCACGCCCAAACGGCGCCGAGCCAATTTGGCCCCGCGGGCGCCGGCGACAGCGGCGACGCCGGCCCGTCGGGGGCGGGCAGCGGCTCGTTCCCCGGCTCGTTCCTCATTCCCGGGACGAACACCTCACTGAAGATCGGCGGCCTGGCCAAGCTGGCGATCATCTACGACATGTCGGCGCCGCCGGCCAATTCCGCCACGCTCAGCGAATCCACGCCGGACACGACAGCAATCGAATTCATTCCGCTCGAGGGCACACCGGCGCATCAGCTGCACGGCGCGCTCGAGCTCAATCCGCGCCAATCCAACTTCAATTTCGACGTGCGCACGCCGACCGGCTATGGCGAGCTCGACACCTTCGTCATGGTGGACTTTTACGGCCGCAATAATCCCTCTGACGAGACCTCCTTCAAAGTCACCGCGAATCCCGAGACCGCGCGGCTGGTGCTGGCTTACGGCACCCTCGGTCCCGTCCTCGCCGGCCAGATGACCTCGCTGTGGTTCGACGGCGACGCGATGCCGGAGACGGTCGATCCCAGCCCGACCGCCGGCACCATGAACATCCTTAGCAACCGGCAAGTGCAGCTCCGCTACACCTATGCCGGGGCGAACGGGTTGAGCATCGCCGGCGACATCGAGAATCCCGAGGCCGAGGTCTATTCGAACGTCGCCACCAACCCGACGCCGCCTGGCTTCCCCGCCGGCACGGGGGCGGCGACGAATTCGCTCACCGCCGAAGCGCTCGGCGGCGTCAACCGGGTGCCCGATATTCTTGCCCGGGCGCGCATCGACCAGGCCTGGGGCCATGTCGCGCTGACGGGCCTCTATCGGGATCTCATGCTCATCGCCCCCGGGGCTCCGCGCGTCCAGAGGGACGGTTATGGCGGGCAACTCTCTTTCCATCTGAACACCTTCGGCAAGGACACCTGGAAAGCCATTTTCATGGGCGGCCAGGGCATCGGCCATTACGACAGCGATTTTATCAATATCGGTGCGCTGGATGTCGGCACAGTGACCGGCACGACGACGCCGGTCGGCATCGCCCGCTCCTACAGCGCCAACACCAGCTATACCCATTGGTGGACTGACCGGCTGCGCTCGACAATTGACGGCGGGTACGCCCGCCTGAACAGCGACCTCAACGTCATCACCAGCGCCGCGGCGCAGAACGGGTTGGACAAGTACCATTACGAGGCGGTCGGCAATCTGATCTGGAGTCCGGTGCCGCAAGTCGATTTCGGCATCGAGTTCGATTGGGCCAAGCGCGTGACCAATGCTGCGATCATCGGCGGGTACGGCGATTTTGGCTACGAGAACCGCATCGAGTCGATGGCCGCGTTCAAATTCTGACGCGGCGCGCCGGCGCTTGTCCGACGGGTCGCTCTGCGCCGCTGGGCCGGGGAAGCGCAAGGAAATGACAGAAGCCGTATCGGCCAAGGATTTCCGTGTGCGGCATCGTCCGTCATCGTCTGCCGGCGTGGAGGCCAAGGCGGGTGCCGCCCTGCGTTCGGCCGCATAGCAGCGCTCAGGGCAGGCCGATGCCGCAGGAAAGACCGACCGGCGTGCGCGCCTCGCCCGGCGAGGTTGCGCGGGCCGACATGGAGGAACTCCTCACCCGCGCCGGCCACCATCATCGTGGCGGCCGCCTCAGCGTTGCCGAGGCGCTTTACGGCGAAGCGGCCAAGCGCTGGCCGGGGGCGCCGGAGCCGCGTCGCCGGCTGGGCAGGCTCTGTCTCGACTCCGGACGCATCGCCGAGGCGATAGAGCATTTTGCCGTTGCCGTCGTCACGGCGCCCGCCAACGCGCCTTATCTCGCCGAGCTTGGTCAGGCCTACGCCGCGGCCGGCCGCCTCGAGGACGCGGCCGACGCCTTCCGCGGCGCGCTGAAGCTTCGCCCCGATCTCGGCGGAGTGCATTTCCAGCTCGGCAACCTCCAGCGCCTGCTGGGCGACCCCGAAGCGGCCGTCGCCTCCTA
>JASHRZ010000335.1 GCA_030037055.1 Alphaproteobacteria bacterium | reverse complement strand
AGACGTGGGCCTCGAGGCACCGGAACAACGGCGTCAGGACAACCGTGCAGGCCCCCACCTGGTCGGCCAGGGTCGACAGGCTGAGTGGCACGTCTTCCTTGGCGTAGCGTTCGGCCTGCCGATTGAGCGGCTGATGCTGCCCAAATTTCTCGAACAGGATCATCGCCAGCAGGTTCGGTCCGGCCCATCCGCGCGGCGTCACATGAAACGGCGCCGGCGGCTGGCTGATGGTCTCGCAGTCGCGGCAGCTGAACCGCTCACGCACCGTCTCGATCACCTTCCACTGGCGTGGGATCACCTCCGGTGTCTTGGTGACGTCCTCGCCCAGCTTGGACAGCCGCGTGCCACCGCAACAAGGGCACGATGTCGGGCCCGGGACGACCACCCGCTCGCGCGGCAGATGCTCGGGGAACGGTCTGCGCGCCGGCTGCTTGCGGGTGTACGGCGCCAGGGGCATGGTCTTGGCGGCCGCCATCCCGGTGTTATATGGCCGAGAGCACCGCTTACGCTCAACCGCACCGCGCGCTCTCAGCTGCTTTTCCTGCATGAACCGAAAAATGGCTGCAATCAGCTGCGCTTGTTTCCCACCGCGCACCAAAACGGCTCACTGTCGGCAAACATAATGTTAATCAGTCCTGCACGTTGCATCATGTCGCGAATTTCCTCACGGGTGAACCGCTGTTCGAGTGGTGTACCAAATCGATCGCGAGCATCCGTACGCATCGTGTAAAAACTGAGTTCGCGATACCCATAAAGCGGCAAATGCCGCATGTTAAGACCCAGCTGCTCGCCCAGCCAATCCATACGCCCGAGTGGCCAATATATAGTCAACGCAATGAAGTCGGTGACAAAATGTTTGAGTCGGGCTGGTAGAGCACTTATGCCAGCACGCAAAACTTCACTTATCCGCCACACGAACCTAAACCAGCGCGGTCTATTGTCGAATCGGTAATAGATATAGACGAGAAAGGGCGCGCCTGGTTTAAGCAGCTTAACGCAGGCATTGATCGCTGCCTGCGTATTTGGGATATGATGCAAAACCCCAAGCGAATACCCGAAATCTTGGCTACTTTCGCTAAGCGGGACTGTGTCTGTGGTTGCGTGCACAAACCGGACGTTACAGCTTTCTGCGAGATTGCGCTTGGCCACCGCTAAGGCTTCGCCGCTCGCATCGATACAGTGGAGGAGACCAACTCGGGGCAGAACGAGTTTGGCCCAGCGACCCGAGCCGCAGCCCATGTCGAATCCCTCCGCCTTCGACGGTAACGAGTCCCAAGGAAAGATGCGAAAATAGCTCTCAAAGATTCGAGCGAGCTCATCCTCGCTGAGCTTTGATTGGTCGTAGCGCGACCACTCATCGCCAAAGCTCGCTACCGTCGCCACATCGATGTTGGATTTTTCGGGCAATTCATACCGCTCCTACGTTGTTTCAGTTCGGCTAATTACGTCAATGACGCATAAAACAAATTCGGTGTTAAGCAACGGCCTTCAGGCGTCACCCCAATGGTGCGAATAGCGTGAGGTCGGCGAGTCAACTGGCCGATCATTGTATCGCGCTCCAGGGCAGTCGAACGGCGTCTCCTGCAGCAGGATTTCGTCCTGTAGGTTCATCGTCGCGCGTTTGCACCTTGCATCTGTGGTCATCGACCACGCAGCTCGGCCCGTGTTGCTCGACAGGTGGATCAGGCGGTCGCCCCGCCCCTATCGACCCAGAGAACGTTTCGTTTACCGAGCGGCCAACGGACCGCCGCAAGGCGGCCTGACCCAGAAACCGATGTCCAAGCTCGCGACGACCTCGCCGACGAGGTGCCGCGCTGAAGCTTACATGTGCTCCCAACGCGGTAGTGGCTTCAATTCCAGTCGAGCTCATATCGGGGTGCTTCCCCGAAGAATCGCGTGAATGGCGGAACGTGTGGCGCGAGGCGGCGACGCCCTTTAGCCGCGGCGCTCGGATTTGTCAGTATCGAAATGCGCCATCTGCTCCTCGTCTCGTGGACACACTACCCCGGCCGGCGGAACACGTATTCGTCACAGCCAACGCCGAGCAATCCAATCCGGGTCAAACAGGGGAAGAGGCGCTCGCAGGCGAAACCGAGCGTCTCCACGGCAGAGCATACCTCGGTCGCCGACGCGGATTCATACGGATAGCCACCAAGCCAATCACGCACGTCCGTCAGGAAGTTCATGCCTCGGGCGCGAGGGTAGTTCCGAATATAGCTCGCGGGGTTCCGCCCCGTTAGGGTGAGGCCGAGAACGAGCAAGGCGGAGAGGGTGAACTCGGCAAGTCCCTTGAACCAATCCGGCCCTCGGGAATAGAGGCGTTTTTCCAGGCGCCAGAACCGGCACATCGGCGTCTTGCGGTAGATCGCGATGACCAATCGGCCACCGGGTCGGACAAGCGATGCACCCCGTTCAATCGCCCGCCACATGGCGCCAGTATGATGCAGGACACCCCAGGAATAGACGATGTCGTATTGCCCCGAGCCAGGCGCCATATCGAATACACTGCGTGTCTGCACGGTCCACGGCTCCCCCGGAGCATAACGGCTCAGCAGGAAGCGCGCCGTCTCCGCGGCCTGCGGATCAATGTCGACCGCGACGACCGATGCCGCTGCCAGCCGCAGAGCAGCGAGCGCGTGAATGCCCGAGCCGCACCAGATCTCGAGGAAGGATCGGCCGGCGAGATCGTCCCCGACCAACTTTGCCAGCGCGCCGACAGCGAATCCGATCTGGGCCTCACTCACGCCCTCGGCGAAGCGCTGCCAGTTCTCGCCAAACCGATAATGTGTCTTCACGTCGGTAAGGTCGGACATTTTCGCTTCACTGCACCCTGC
>JASHRZ010000334.1 GCA_030037055.1 Alphaproteobacteria bacterium | reverse complement strand
TATTCGCCGCACCGAGCGGCTCGGCGGCCATCTGGCCAATGTCGAGTTCGAGATGATCGAGCAGGTCAAGGATCCGTGGAAAGAGCTCAATCCCCTGAATTAGCCGCGACGGGACGCGCCCCGTGAGCGCCGCGGTCAGCATCGCCTTCCACGGTCTGGCCTATGCGATGGTGCTCTACCTGATCTCGGTCGGGCTTTCCGTCACCATGGGGCTGATGGGCTTCGTAAATTTGGCACACGGCGTGTTCGCCGCCGCCGGGGGCTATGTCATGACCCGGCTCATGAACGTCTACGGCGCGCCCTTTCCCCTTGCCGTCATTGCCGCTTTCATCACCGTCGGCGCCGGCAGCATCGCGCTCGAGCGGCTGCTCTACCGCCGGCTCTACGGCGCGGACGAGCTGTCGCAAGTGCTGATGTCGGTGGGCCTCATCTTCATGTCGGTGGCCAGCGCCAAGTTTTTCTGGGGACCCCTGGCGCAGCCGATGATCCCGCCCGCCTATCTCAGCGGCCAGCTCGATTTCGGCTTCCGCTCCTTCCCCACCTATCGCAGTTTCCTCATCCTCGCCGGCGCGGTGCTGGTGACGCTCCTCTGGCTCGGGCTCGAGCGCACGCGCTTCGGTGCGCGCATCCGCGCCGCGGTCGACAATCGCCCCATGGCGCAATCGATCGGCATAAACACCAGCCTGCTGTTCACCTGGACCTTTGCGCTGGGCAGCGGGCTGGCGGCGCTTGGCGGCGCGCTGGGCGCCGAAATCCTGGCGATCGATCCCGGATATGCGCTGGAGCACCTCATCTATTTTCTCATCGTCGTCGCCGCAGGCGGGCTCGGCAGCATCAAGGGCCCGTTCTTCGCGGCCCTGCTGCTCGGGATCGCCGATACCGGCTTCAAATACCTGCTGCCGGAATTCGGCGCCTTCTTCATCTACGCTCTGACCCTCGCGCTTCTTCTATTGCGGCCGCAGGGCCTCTTCGGGCGCGCCTGATGAGCGACGCGACCGCACCGCCCGCCGCCGCGCCTCTTGCCGTCGAACTGCTGGCGCGCGGCCATCGCCTGCGCCTCTTCGAGCTCGCGCCGTGGCTGGTCGCCATCGCCGCCTATGGGCTCTTCCCGGACTATCTCTCGCTGGGCTCGCAGATACTGATCGGCATTATCTTCTCGCTATCGCTCGATCTCATCCTCGGCTATGCGGGCATCGTCACCTTGGGCCAGGCCGCATTCTTCGGTGCCGGCGCCTATACGGCAGGGCTGCTGGCGGCGCATGGCTGGGGCGAGCCGCTGAGCGGCGTCGTGCTGGCCGGCATCGTCGCCGCCATCCTCGGTTTTCTCAGCGGCGCGATCATCCTGCGCACGCAAGGGCTGACCCTGCTGATGCTGACCTTGATGATCTCCTTCATGCTGCAAGAGGCGGCAAACAAGGCGGGAGCGGTCACCGGTGGCGCGGACGGGCTCCAGGGCATGGAGGTCTGGTCCGTGCTCGGCCTCTTCCACTTCGACCTGTTGGGCCGCACCGCCTATGTCTACTGCCTGGCCGTACTGTTCCTGGTCTGGCTAGCGGCGCGGCGTATCGTCCATTCCCCTTTCGGGCGCTCGCTCACCGGCATCCGCGAGAACGAGGCGCGCATGCACGCCATCGGCTCGCCCGTGTTCCGCCGCCGCCTCACCATCTACACCATTGCCGCCGCCTTGGCCGGCATCGCCGGCGCGCTGCTCGCCGAGACGACGCAGTTCGTCGCCCTCGAGGTCCTGAGCTTCGAGCGGTCGGGTGCGGGGCTCATCATGCTCATTATCGGCGGCGTTGGTCGGCTCTATGGCCCGTTCATCGGCGTCCCGCTCTACATGATCGCGCAGGACCGCTTCGCCCAAGCCGATCCGGTCTATTGGGATTTCTGGATCGGCCTTCTATTGATCATCATCGTCATCTTCGCGCGCGCCGGCCTGCTCGGCTTCGCCGAACAGGTCTGGCGCAAGCTGCGGAAAACCCGGTGAGCGCCATCCTCGAGACGCAGGGCCTGTGCAAGAACTTCGGCGCGCTGGCCGTGGCGAGCGGCATCGACTTCCGCCTGGAGCGCGGCGCGCGCCACGCCTTGATCGGCCCAAACGGCGCCGGCAAGACCACCTTCGTCAACCTCGTCACTGGCGCGCTCCGGCCGAGCGCCGGCCGCATCCTGCTCGACGGCAGCGACATAACGGCGCTGCCGCAGGCCTACCGCGTTAAGCGCGGCATCGCCCGCACCTTCCAGCTCAACACCCTGTTCCGCGGCTTGAGCGTGCTCGAGAATGTCTGCCTCGCCGTCGGCGAGCGACTGGGCGTCGCCGGCGACATCCATCGTCCGGCAGGCTCGTGCCGCGCCGTCATCGACGAAGCATATCTCGCGCTCGAGCGCCTCGGCATCGCCGACGAAGCGCCGCGCCTGGTGCGCGAGCTGCCCTACGGCCGCCAGCGTCTGGTCGAGCTGGCGGTTGCGCTCGGGATCGAGCCCAAGGTGCTGCTGCTCGACGAGCCGGCGGCGGGCGTCCCTTCGGCCGAGAGCGGCATCATCATCGACGTCATCGAGAACCTGCCCCGGGACATCGCGCTCCTCATCATCGAGCACGACATGGACCTCGTCTTTCGCCTGGCCCGGCGCATCACCGTGCTGGTGCAGGGCGCCATCCTGGCCGAGGGCACGCCGCGGGAAATCGCCGCCGATCCGCGCGTGCGCGAGGTCTATCTCGGCGAGCGCGCATTAGCATGAGCGGCCAGGGCATCGCGCTCGACGGCGTACGCGCCGGCTATGGCGAGACGGTGGTGCTCGAGGGTGTGTCGCTGGAACTGCCGGCCAAGGGCACGCTCGCCGTGCTTGGCCGCAACGGCGTCGGCAAAACGACGCTGCTGACCACCATCATGGGCCACACCACGCTGCATGGCGGGGCGATCAGGCTCGACGGACGCGAGATCGGCAGCCTCGCGCCGCATCGGCGCTCCCGGCTCGGCCTCGGCTGGGTGCCGCAAGAGCGCGAGATCTTCCGCTCGCTGACGGTGGAAGAGAATCTCGGCGTAGCAGAGCGCGCCGGCCGCTGGACGACGGCACGCGTCTACGATCTCTTTCCCGCGCTCGCCGCGCGGCGCCGCCATTACGGCAACGAGCTCTCCGGCGGCGAACAGCAGATGCTGTCGATCGGCCGCGCGCTGATGGGCAATCCCAGCGTGCTGCTGATGGACGAGCCGCTTGAAGGCCTGGCGCCGGTCATCGTCGAGGTCGTGCTCAAGAGCATCGAGCGCCTAAAGCGCGAGGACGACCTCGCCATCCTGCTCGTCGAGCAGCATGCTCGCCTCGCGCTCGAGGCGACGGAGCGCACGCTGGTGCTCGACCGCGGCAAGGTCGTGCATCTCGGCGCGAGCCGCGACCTCCTCAGCGCGCCGGAGCGGCTGGCCGCGCTGATGGGCGTCGAGCGGCGGCAAACCCCGGCCTGAACCGGACAATCGACCTCGGGGGTGCGGGTCTCGCGCTGCCAGCGCAAGCGCGGACGTGGGTGCCGCCGGAATCGGGACGAGACGAGTGATCGGCTGCACCCGGCCGAGCTCGACCTGCAACACGACGCCCCCGATCAGCTTCGTCGTGACGCGCCATCTCCGCCGTTGCCGGGCTTGCCGCAAGGGCTATGCTTCCCTTCCGGCCCTCTCGGCCGAGCCAGCGAGCCCGCCCCATGAAGCCGCGCGAGCGTGTCGCCTTTTCCGCCATCGTCGATCGCCCGGCGCTGCGCCTGCCCGCGGGCGTGCGCCTCGTCGTCTGGCCGATCATCAATCTCGAGGAATGGGAGATCGAGCGGCCGATGGCGCGCCAGGTGCTGCCGGCGCCGACCGGGGCGCCGCTGCTGCCGGACGTGCCGAATTGGAGCTGGCACGAATACGGCATGCGCGTCGGCGTCTGGCGCTTCTTCGAGGCGTTTGATCGGATCGGCGCCAACGGCACGCTGTCGATCAACGCGAAGGTGGTGGAAAGCTATCCGCGCGTTGCGCAGGCCGCCCTGGAGCGCGGCTGGGAGTTCATGGGGCATAGCCTTGTGCAGGGGCCGATCCACAAGCTCGAGGACCAGCGCGCCACCATCCGCCAATCGCTCGATCTGTTGCAGAACTTCACCGGCCGGCGCCCGGTGGGCTGGCTCGGTCCCGGCTTGACCCAGACCTACGAGACGCCCGAGCTGCTCGCGGAGGCGGGCGTGCAGTATATCGGCGACTGGGTCTATGACGACGAGCCCACAGAGATCCACACGGCAAAAGGGCCGCTTGTCACATTGCCCTACACGGTCGAGCTCAACGACATACCGATGATGATCGTGCAGCATCATCGTGCCGAGGAGTTTCTGGAGCGGGCAAAGGATCAGTTCGACCGGCTCTACCTCGAGAGCGCCCAGCGCGCCAAGTTCCTGTCGATCGCCATCCACCCCTATATCAGCGGCGTTCCGCACCGGATCAAATATCTCGAGGCCTTCCTCGACTACGCTAGAGGCCATCCCGGCGTTGCCTTCTGGACCGGCGAGAAGATCCTCGCCTGGTACCGCGAGGCCAAAGCCTGAGCACTCCTCGCTAGGCAGGATCAGGCGACCGGAACCGCGTCGAAAGCGATGGAAACGCGCGGCTCGGCCGAGTTGAAAGGCACGGTGCGGTGATAGAAATACGAGGGGAGGAGCAGCATCATGCCCTCGCGCGGCTGAATCGCACGCGTTTGCGGCGTGGCCTTGCAAGGGAAGCGCGCGGGACCGGCGCCGAACTCGAACCAGCCGGCCCGGCCTTCGCCCGGCGCGCCGATCGGCTGCGGGATCTGGGGATAGCAAACGCCGCTGACATAGCCGGCCTAGCTAATGTACATGGGGGTTAAGACTGCCCGTGCCGTCGAGCACGCCTGCCCAAGAGGTCAGCTGCCAGCGCCGCGGCGGATTGGCCAGGAAAGGATGCATCGGGTCGCGGCGCGCGAAGTCGCGGATGTACCGTCGGCCGCGGCCTCGATCATCCGCTCGAACGCCGCCGCGGGTCGCTTCGGCTCGGCGAGGAATTCCTCGGTGATGCGCAAGCTCGCGCAGTGATAGCGCGGATCGGCTTCGGGCGGCACGCGCAAGGTCGGATGGTCCAGCGCGTGGCGCGCCGGCGCCGCGTTGAAGGCCGCGATGTCGTCATAGCCTTCGGGCGGAACGGCGAACTGCAGCACCTGGACGAAGTGCTCGAAATCGACGAGATGTCGCGCGCCGGCGCGGTCGCCGAGCTCCTCGAGCGCCACCGCCTTCAATCCCAGCGCCTCAATGTTGGCTGGACTCAACCGCAGCCAGGCATCGCAGGTCTCGTCGGCCGCCTGCCATTCGCCGCCTTCCATCAGGTTGTTCGCGAGGCTCTGGAGGACCTGCGTCCACTCCGGCTTGAGCGCCACCGCGCGCCGTAAGCTCGCGGTCGAACCGTCGAGATCGCCGGCCTCGTGCCGTGCTATGCCGAGATTGCGGTGCGCATCGGCCGCGTTGGGAGCGAGCGTCACCGCTTCGCGGTAGCTTGCCGCCGCCTCGTCGTAGCGGCCGAGCGCGTAAAGCGCGTTGGTGAGATTGACATGGACCGGGAGAAGGCCGCGCCGCAGCTGCGCAGCACGGCATGGGCCGCGACCGCCGCGTCGCCCGCGCCCGCGCTTCGTTAGGGCGTTGCCGAGATTGTACTGGGCCTCGGCAAAGTCCGGCTTGCACGCGGCGGCGTAACGTGCCGCGGCCTCCGCGACCTCGGCCAGCTCCGTGGCGATGTTGCCGGCAAGCGCCATCACATGGGCGCGGCGCTCGAAGGCGAGGAGACGGCGGCAGGCGTCGAGCGCCTCGCGGCGTCGTCCGGCGCGATAGAGCGTCGCGATCTGCTCGACGAGCGGCAATGCCGATCCACCGGAACCACGTGCGTCACGGCTTGGACCCATCGGCGCAGGCGACGAGGTCGCCCCAGCGCGATGCCGGAACGATCGGCACGCAGCCG
>JASHRZ010000333.1 GCA_030037055.1 Alphaproteobacteria bacterium | reverse complement strand
ACTCGTCGGCGACGATGCCCTTGAAACCCTTGATCGTGTCCTCGAGGTTGACGAACACGCCCGGCGAGCCGGTGAAGACCTCGGCGACGTGGAAGGGCTGCGACAGGAAGCGCTGGATCTTGCGCGCGCGCGCCACGGTGAGCCGGTCCTCTTCGGACAGCTCGTCCATGCCGAGGATCGCGATGATGTCCTGCAGCGACTTGTAGGTCTGCAGCACCCGCTGCACGTCGCGCGCCACCTTGTAGTGCTCGTCGCCGACGACGCGCGGGTCGAGCATGCGCGAGGTCGAATCCAGCGGGTCGACGGCGGGATAGATCCCGAGCTCGGCGATCTGGCGCGACAGCACGGTGGTGGCGTCGAGATGGGCGAACGAGGTCGCCGGCGCCGGGTCGGTGAGATCGTCGGCCGGCACGTAGATCGCCTGCACCGAGGTGATCGAGCCTTTCTTGGTGGTGGTGATCCGCTCCTGCAGCGTGCCCATATCGGTGGCGAGCGTCGGCTGATAGCCCACCGCCGAGGGGATGCGGCCGAGCAGCGCCGAGACCTCCGAGCCCGCCTGGGTGAAGCGGAAGATGTTGTCGACGAAGAACAGCACGTCCTGCCCTTCCTCGTCGCGGAAATACTCGGCGAGCGTCAGGCCCGAGAGGCCGACGCGGGCGCGGGCGCCGGGGGGCTCGTTCATCTGGCCATAGACCAGCGCCGCCTTGGAGCCGGGGCCGTCGGGCACGATGACCTTCGATTCGATCATCTCGTGATAGAGGTCGTTGCCTTCGCGCGTGCGCTCGCCGACCCCGGCGAACACCGAGTAGCCGCCGTGCTTCTTGGCGATATTGTTGATGAGCTCCATGATGATCACGGTCTTGCCGACCCCGGCGCCGCCGAAGAGGCCGATCTTGCCGCCCCGCGCATAGGGCGCCAGCAGGTCCACCACCTTGATGCCGGTGATGAGGATCTCGGCCTCGGTCGACTGGTCGACGAATTCCGGCGCGGGCTTGTGGATGGGCGAGCGCATCTTCGTCACCACTGGGCCGCGCTCGTCCACGGGCTCGCCGACGACGTTGATGATGCGGCCAAGGGTCTCAGGGCCGACCGGCACGGCGATGGGCTCGCCCGTGTCCACCACCTCCGCGCCGCGCACTAGGCCGTCGGTGGTGTCCATGGCGACGGTGCGCACCATGTTCTCGCCGAGATGCTGCGCCACCTCGAGCACCAGGGTCTTGCCCTGGTTCTGGGTGTGCAGCGCGTTCAGGATGTTCGGCAGGTCGCCGTCGAACTTGACGTCGACGACGGCGCCGATGACCTGCGCAATGGTGCCGACATTGTTCTTCGCCATGGTGGTCGTCCTTGTGAGTTCCTGCCGCCCCGACAATCCCCTCCGCCCTCGAGGGGGGGGGGCAGGCTGGGGGTATAGGGCAGATCAATTCCATGATCATCACAGCGCCTCCGCGCCGGAGATGATCTCGATGAGTTCCTTGGTGATCGCCGCCTGGCGCGAGCGGTTGTAGGTGATGGTAAGTCCTTCGATCATCTCGCCGGCGTTGCGCGTAGCGTTGTCCATCGCCGTCATGCGCGCGCCCTGCTCGCTCGCCGCGTTCTCCAGCAGCGCGGCGAAAATCTGCACCGCGAGGTTGCGCGGCAGCAGCTCGCCCAGGATCTCCGCCTCCTCCGGCTCGAACTCGTAGATCGCCCCGGAAGCGGCTCTCGCCGGCTGCGCCGCCGATTCCGACGGGGCGAAGGGAATGAGCTGCTGCTTGGTGACGATCTGGGTGATCGCCGAGCGGAATCGGTTGAAGACGATGGTGCAGAGGTCGAATTCGCCCGCCTCGAACAGCGCCAGCAGCCGCTCGCCGATCGCCTCCGCCGCGTCGAATGCGAGCATCGGCCGGCCGACATCGGTCCGGCTTTCGAGGATGATCCGCCCGTGGTCACGGCGCAGCGAGTCGCGTCCCTTGCGGCCGATGGTGAGGAGCTTCACCGTCTTGCCGGCGGCCTGCAGCTGGCGGATGGTGCGTCGCGTCTCACGCAGGATGGTGGCGTTGAAGCCGCCGGCAAGTCCGCGGTCGGAGGTAGCGACCACCAGGAGATGCGCCGCGTCGCTGCCGGTCCCGGCCAGGAGCCGCGGCGCATTGGCCTGGCCGCGCAGATTGGCGGCGAGCGAGGCCAGCATGCGCTCCATGCGCGTCGCGTAAGGCCGCGCCGCCTCGGCCTGCTCCTGCGCGCGGCGCAGCCGCGAGGCCGCCACCATCTTCATCGCCGAAGTGATCTTCTGCGTCGACCAGACGCTGCGGATCCGCAGCCGCAACTCCTTGAGAGTGGCCATGGCCTCCTACGCGAAGGTCCGGGCGAAGTCGGCGAGGAAGGCGGCGAGCTCCTTCTCGGCATCAGCGCCGAGCTCGCGCTTCTCGCGGATCGCCTTCAGGAGCTCGGGCTTGCGCGCCCGCAGATCGCCCAGCATCGCCGCTTCGAAGCGAGTCACCTGCGCGATATCGACCTTGTCGAGATAGCCTTTCGTGCCGGCGAAGACCGATACCACCTGCTCCTCGACCGGCATCGGCGAGAATTGCGGCTGCTTCAGCAGCTCGGTGAGTCGCGCGCCGCGCGCCAAGAGGCGCTGCGTCGCCTGGTCGAGGTCGGAGGCGAATTGCGCGAAGGCCGCCATCTCGCGGTACTGCGCCAGCTCGAGCTTGATGCGGCCCGCCACCTGCTTCATCGCCTTGATCTGCGCCGCCGAGCCGACCCGGCTCACCGAGGCGCCGACGTTGATGGCCGGGCGGATGCCGCGATAGAAGAGATCGGTCTCGAGGAAGATCTGCCCGTCGGTGATCGAGATCACGTTGGTCGGGATATAGGCCGAGATGTCGCCCGCCTGGGTCTCGATCACCGGCAGCGCGGTGAGCGAGCCCGCGCCATGCGCGTCGTTCATCTTGGCAGCGCGCTCCAACAGGCGCGAATGCAGATAGAAGACGTCGCCGGGATAGGCCTCGCGGCCGGGCGGACGGCGCAGCAGTAGCGACATCTGGCGGTAGGCCACCGCCTGCTTGGAGAGGTCGTCATAGACGATGACCGCGTGCATGCCGTTGTCGCGGAAGAACTCGCCCATGGCGCAGCCGGCATAGGGCGCGAGAAACTGCAGCGGCGCCGGCTCGGACGCGGTCGCGGCGACGATGATGGAGTATTCGAGCGCGCCGTAATCCTGCAGAGTCTTGACGATCTGAGCCACGGTCGAGCGCTTCTGGCCGATCGCGACATAGACGCAATAGAGCTTGCGCTTCTCGTCGCCGCCGGCGTTCACCGCCTTCTGGTTAAGGAAGGTGTCGACGGCGAGGGCGGTCTTGCCGGTCTGGCGGTCGCCGATGATCAGCTCGCGCTGGCCGCGGCCGATCGGCACGAGCGTGTCGATCGCCTTGAGGCCGGTCTGCACCGGCTCGTGCACCGAGCGGCGCGGAATGATGCCCGGCGCCTTAACCTCGACGCGCGTGCGCGTCACGTCCTTGAGCGGGCCCTTGCCGTCGATCGGGTTGCCGAGCGCATCGACGACGCGGCCGAGCAGGCCCTTGCCAACCGGCACGTCGACGATGGCGCCGGTGCGCTTCACCGTATCGCCCTCGCGGATGCCGCTGTCGTCGCCGAAGACCACGACGCCGACATTGTCGGTCTCGAGGTTGAGCGCCATGCCCTTGACGCCGTTCGGGAACTCGACCATCTCGCCGGCCTGCACTCTGTCCAACCCGTAAATGCGGGCTATGCCATCGCCGACGGACAGCACCTGGCCGACCTCGGCGACATCCGCCTCGGTGCCGAAATTGGCGATCTGGCCCTTCAGGATTGCGGAGATCTCCGCCGCCCGGATTTCCATCACTGAACCCCCTTCATGGCAAGCTGCAGGCGATTGAGCTTGCTTCTGAGCGACGCATCGACCATGCGCGATCCGACCCTGACGACGAGACCTCCCAACAGGCCGGGATCGATTTCGACATCGACCGCGACCTTGCGGCCGACCGCCCGGCGCAAGTGCTCGTTGACCGCCTCGCGCTGCGAGGCCGACAGCTCCTGCGCGCTGACCACCTGGGCCGTGACCTCGCCGCGCGCCTCGGCCAGGCGCCCAAGATAGGCCTCAATCGTCTCCGGCAGCGCGAAGAGGCGGCGGTTGCGCGCCAGAAGGCCGAGGAAGTTGCGGGTCAGCAGCGAAAGTTGCGCCGTCTCGGCCAGCGCCGCGATCGCCTTGCCCTGCGCCTCGCGCGACAGCACGGGGCTTCGGATGAGGCGCCCGAGGTCGGCGCTGCCGCGCAGCATGGCGCGCAGGCCCTGCAGGTCGCCGGCCACCGCGTCAAGCGCCTTGCGCTCGTCGGCGAGATCGAACAGCGCCGTCGCATATCGCTCGGCCAGTCCGGATACGCCTTTCGCTTGCGCTGCCACGTAAGAACTGTCCTCGTTTGCCCCGTGACGAGACCGCCGGTCGCTCGTGGGATGCGTGAATTGACGCGCTTTCCCGCGGGTTCTCGCCAGGAAAACCCCGCGACGCGCGAGCGCGCCTGGAAAGCGCGGCGGGTTCTAGCACAGGGGTTAGGGCGGTGCAACATGGGGGCCCGCGCTTTTCCTCGCGCCGGCGCCGGTCGCGGGGAGGATAGTGGTGCCTGCCACACGGCACGAACGGATCGGGCACGAAGCTGCGGGCCTGCCCGACCAGCGCTGCGGCGGCGACCAGGACGAGACCCGTTACCTCACAAGAAGCTGTAGGGGTCTACATCCAGCTGGACGCGCACGCTGCCGGGCGCCTTCACCTTGGCGAGCCATGCGCGCAGCACCGTCTGGATGTGCACCTCGCGCCTTGTCTTGAGCAGGAAGCGGCGGCGGTGCCGGCCGCGCAGCACCGCGAGCGGCGCCGGTGCCGGTCCCAGCACCTCGACCCCCGGCATGTGCGGCTGGGCGCGGGCAAAGGCGCGCGCCACGAAATCGGCGCTGTCGTCGTCCGGCGCGGAGATGATGATCGCGGCGAGCCGGCCGAAAGGCGGCCAGCCCTGGGCGCGGCGCGCCTCGGCCTCTGCC
>JASHRZ010000332.1 GCA_030037055.1 Alphaproteobacteria bacterium | reverse complement strand
GGCGCGGGTGTCGGCGGCGACGACGCCGGCCCCGGCTCCGTGGTCGGGGGCTGCGGCGGCTGCGGCACGCCGGCATCGGGCGGGGTCGTCCATTGCGGACGCTGCAACGGAGTCCCGCCTCCGCCGTCGCCGTTGCCGAAGAGCGAATCCATGTCACGGCCAATTCCGTTCATGGCACCGACGAAGCTGCCGCCCTTTCCGGCGCCGCTCGGAGCGCCGCCTTCGCCGCCAGGCGTGTCGGCACTCGGGGTGTCGGTTGCCACGCCCCCTTGATCATCGGACTGGGCCTGCCCGCCGGAGCCCGTGCCGAGGGTCGGACGGGCTGGTGGCGCAGGCTTTGCCGGCGCGGCCGGACCGGCACCCGATGTTCCGCCCCGCGGGTCTTGTGCGCTCGCAACCTGACCACCGCCAGTCCCGCTTTGAGGCCCCGCGGGCGAGGGATTTCCGCTCTGCGCCTGACCGGCGCCGTTGCCGCTTTGCGAGCCGCCGGGAGACGGCGTTCCGCTTTGCGCTTGGCCGGCGCCATTGCCGCTTTGCGAGCCGCCAGGCGATGGCGTTCCGCTTTGCGCCTGGCCGGCGCCGTTGCCGCTTTGAGAGCCCCCCGATGGCGGCGTCCCGCTCGGCGATTGGCCGGGGGAAGCGTCCGCGACCTGACCCGCCGGATAGGACGCATCGAGCAGCAGATCGCCCATGAGCGCGCCGCCTGCAGGACCGACGAGGCTATCCGCCGCCGCGCGCCGCTTCTTCTTTTTCTGCGTCTCATCCTCGGTATTGAGCGCGTCGAGTTGCTTGAAGGCGTCCTCGAGCGGCTTGGCGAGGAGATTGCCGAGCTGCCGTCCGGCCCAGGCCGCGGCCTTGACGGCCATCTCGGCAACATCCTTCACGAGGAGCGCGGTGCCAAGCGGCTCCGCGAGCTCGAGGAGCCCCGGGAGCAGCACGTCCTTGAGCGCTTGGCCCGGGAAATACCGGCCCGCTGCGCTGAGCATCGACTCGGCAAGGCGGCGCGCGAGCCCCTTCTCGGCCGCGGCGCCGAGCTCCACCGCCTCGCGCGCCAGCGCGCTCTCGACCACGCCCCGCGACGCCGCCGTCTCGGCTGCCGCCGTGATCGGCAACCGTTCCGCCGCGGCGATAGCCTGGGCCGCCCGCGCCTCGCGCAGCGCTTCAATATTCCCGGAGACCGCTTGGTTTGATGACGCGGAAAAGGTTTTCGTATAGAAGTCTTGTTCGCCAATAAGATCTAGCATGTTCTTATTAATTTGCTTAACGTTCTCGCGGTAGTATGCGCTACCTTCGTTCTCCAAATACTGTTTCCCGACGAAATTCGTGATCCAGTCGCGAGCCTCCGACTCGCTGGCAGCGGCACCTGCCGGAAACTTGCCGCCCAGCGTCGGGTCTCCATAGCGCCATTGGTTCATGAACGCGTTCATTTCCTCAAAGGGCGAATAGGGCTTTTGAATGCCAAACACGGGCTCTACACCCGCTTGGGCCCACGCTTTCATGATCGGGGCGTCAGGGTTCTCCATCCATAATTTGACGTCGCCGCCATTTAGACCGTGCCCCCCGACCTCGTGCACGACGTTGCCCGTCACTCCCTGCCAGAAATTCGCTGGGTCTGACTGGGCGATCCTCTCCAAGTTTGTCGTTGCGGCCCTGGATATCATGTCATATGAGCCACGGTTTGCGCTTGATGCGGCGCCGCTAAGGTTCAGCGGAACAATATTGTTCTCGAGTGCGAGACTGATGGCTTGCGCTTCTTGCCGGGCAGCCTCGGTCGGCGCGGTCGCGGCGGTTTGCTTGAATTGGTCGATCAACGCCTGGCGAACCGCTGGTGCGTTCTGAGGCACGCCCGCTTCCTGGAGCAGCTGACGATAGAGTGGCGGCTGCTGGCCAAGGGAAGTTGACGTCGTCCCCGTGGCATCGACGAAGCGCAGCGGGTTGTCGAGGGCGTAGCTGTAGAGATTGCCGTCCTTGTCGGGGCCGGTGGGATCGGGGCTCATGAAGCGGGCGCCGATGCCGTGGAGCACGCGGCTCCCGAACCAGAAGCCGGGGCCTTGCATACGGCCGCCGGCGAATTCGCAGCCGGGCTCGCCGGCGCTCTTGGACCAGGAGAGCGCGACACCGTAAATGCGATAGCGGCAGCTCGCGACGATGTCGCCGTGCTCGTCCGTGACGGCGAGCAGCGAGCCGTTCGCGGATCGCACGGGATAATAGGCGTCGCTCCCCGCTTCGAGCGCCGCCCATTGGCGCTCGTCGAGGCCAGGCACATAAGTCCGTGCAAGGCCTTTGGGGCCGGCCTCGCCGATCAGGCTCGCGCCGAGATAGGTGTAGCGAGCGCCCTCGCCCTTCCCGTCGCGCCACTCGAGCAGTCGTCCCTCGCCGTCATACCCGTAGGCCTGGTCGTGCCACGCCGTCAGTCGGCCGAGCGCATCGTATTTGACATCGCAGCCGGAGCGATTCCAGTCGCCGCAGAAATTGCCGTCGGCATCGGGGCTCGCCTGGTAGGGTCCCTGCGCGATCAGCGACTGGTCCGCGTCATAGGCGTAAGGCGTCTCGGCACGGATCGTCGCGCCGGCGGCATCGGTGCGCGTCGTGACCGCGCGAATGAGATCGCCGTCGGCGTCGTAATCGAAATGCTCCTCGGCGCCGTCGGGGTAGATCGCCGCCACTACCCGATCGAGCGCGTCATAGGAAAAGCGCGTCACGCCCGTCGCGCGCCGAAACGCCGTCCGGACGTCGTCCGGCGCTCCGAGATCGCCCGCCGAATCGGTCACCGCCACGACATTGCCGCGCGCGTCGTAGTCATAGGTCTCGTGGAAGAGCACGGCGCCGCCCGCGCGCGTCGCCGCAACCGAGCTGAGCCGCGTGCCGGCCGCGTATTCCTGAGTGACGACGACGCCGTTGGGATAGGTGATGGTGGAGAGGCGGCCGGCCTCATCGTAGGCGTATTTGATCGCGCCGCTCTTCGTCTCGACCGCGCCGAGCAAACCCTGCGCATTGTAGCTGTAGCGCAACCGCTGTCCGTCCGGCAGGTCGAGCGTCTGACGCCGCCCGATTGCGTCGAAGCCGATGCTGGCGGTCCGACCGAAAGCGTCGCGATAGCCGGTCACGCGGTCGAGATCATCGTACTCATAGGCGAATTTGCCGGGCGGACCCTCGAGGGATTCCAGCCGGCCGCGGCTGTCGTAGTGGTAGCTCCAAGTCTCCCCGCCGCCAACCGCGACCCGTGCCAGGCGCCCGGCCGCGTCGTACTCGCGCTGAACGACCTGGCCGCTCGGCCGGTCGATCTCGGTCAGATTGCCGCGCGCATCATAGCGGTAGCGATAGCGCTTGCCGGCCGGCGTCCGGCGCTCCACGCTGCGCGCCTGATCGTCATAGGTCCAGGTCGTGCGATTGCCGTTGGGATCGACGAACGCAGTGAGCCGGCCGGCCTTGTCGTATTCGCGCAGGAGCTTGCCGCTCGCGGGATCCTCGATCTCGACCGGCTGTCCCTGCGCATTGAGCTCGACGCGGGTGCGCGCGCCGCTCGGATCGGTGACGGTGACGGAAGGCGGTTGGTCGGAATATTCCAGACGGAAATTTCCCGCGACGGGGTCGCTGTGCTCGGCGAGCCGCCCCGCCGCGTCGTATGTGAAGCCATCCGTGCCGAAAGGACCTTCGATCGACAGGATCCTGTCGCGATCATCGTAGCGGTAGCGGTAATGATTGCCGAGCGGGCTCACCCGCTCGACGAGGTGGCCGGCCGCGTCATAGGCATAGGTCTCGCTCGTGCCGTCCTCGCGCGTGTAGCGGATGACGCGGCCCAGGCTGTCGTAGCCGTAGGAGACCGCGGCGGTTTGACCGTGATCGCTGTGCCTCACCGCGAGGACGCGGCCGGCCGCATCTCTGTCATAGTCGAGACGCGCGCCGCCGGGACGCAGGATCGCGGAAAGTGCGCCCGACGGCGTGTACTCGTACCGCGTCTCGTTCCCATCGGCATCAGAGCGCGCAACCAGGCGACCGTCGCGGTCGTAGCGCTCCTTGCTCGTGCGGCCGTTGTCGACGAGGACGTCCGTCTCGCCTTCCCCATCGTATTGAAAGCTTTGCTCACGATTGTTGCCGCGGATCTGCACGAGCTTGCCGCTGTCGTCGTAGCGATAGGACGACGTGGCGCCGCTCGCGCTTTCGCGCGAGATCAGCCGACCCGCCACATCATAGGCATAGCGGGTGGCGCCCCCGGTCGAATCATCGATGGCGAGCGGCAAGCCGCGATTGTCGTATCTCGCCGAGATCTCCGGTCCGCCCGCAAGCTTCAGCGTCGTGCTTCGTCCAGCCGCCGTGCGCGTATCCGTGATCTCGTGACCCGCCTTCGATCGGATGCGCGTGGTCGTGCCATCGGCGGAATACCCGAACTCGATCGAGGCGCCGTTGGAGACGATACGAGACATCCGGCCGTCGGCGTCGTAGTCGTAGGCGAGGCGGTCGCCATGCTCGTCGAGCGCGGCGATCAGCTTGCCGGCATCGTCATAGCTGAACGACCGCGAACCGCCCGCGGCATCGGTGACGCGATCGAGCAACCCGCGGGCATTCCAGGTCAGCTTTTGCATCTCGCCGGCGCCGGACACCGTCGCCAACCGGTTTGACGCATCGTAGGAAAACGCGATGCGACCGCCACGGGAGCCTTCGACGGCGAGCATATTGCCGGCGCCATCATGGGTAAATCGCATTTCGCCGCCCGAGGCGTCCCGCACTTTCGCGAGCCAGCCTGACGCATCGAATTCGGCCTGCGCTGCGACATGGCCGTCTTCGGCGATGGCGATCAGATGGTTGTCGGCGTCGTAGTCATAGGATGTCTTGCGACCCTGAGCATCGGTCCACGCGACCAGGCGATCGCCCGCGTCCCACTCCCAGGTTTCCTTGCCAGCCCCACCGAGCGGAAGCGCGACCGGGCGGCCTGCGGCGTCACGCTCGATGCCGGCTGCAGCGGATCGGAACGCGCCCGGCGCGAGACGGGTGCGCCATTCGGGTTGCGCTTGCAGCGCGGCAAGCACCGCATCGGAATCCGTCGCGGGGAGAAGACGCCCTTCGATGATCCGCTGCTGAGCGCCATTGCCGTCGAGGACCAAGGCCGCCGCGGCAAGGCTCTTCAGCAATACCTTGTCGCCCGCGGCGAGAGCGGTCGCGCTGGCGCCCGCGGCGTCGCTCCGACGCACTTCGAGACCGACGGTCCTCGAATCGGCGCCGGCCACGGCGGGATCGCGAAGCCCCCAGTCCTGAAACCGCAGCAGGCCGGCAGCGAATTGCAGGACTTCGGAGGTGCCGTTTGCCAGCGTCAGGGTGAGCTGGGCGCCGGCGCCCTTCCCCAGCGACGCCCAGGCGAAGGTCGTGCGCAGAGCACCCGGGCCCGCCATTTCCTGAACCGTCCCGTCGGCGGCGTAGCGTACTCTCAGAGACGCACCGCTCGGCAGGACCATGGCGTCGAGGCGGCCTTCCTCATAGTGGAAGGCGACCTTGCGGCCCAAAGCATCCGTCGTGCGGACGAGGCGCCGATCCTGATAGCGGTAGCTTGTCTTTCGCCCGAGCGGATCGGTCGTCTCTGCGAGAAGGCCGTCGGCATAGGCGAATCTGAGCGCGCGTCCCAGCGCATCCGTCGCGGCGATCGGCGCGCGTGCGCGGTCATCGGGATACTGGAAGTCGATCCGATCGCCCGAGCGGGTGACGCTCTCGAGCCGGCCGCTCCGGTCGAATTTTTCGGCAAGCCCGTTCTCCCATGTCCTCGTCCAATGTCCATCGGGCTCGCGCAAGAGATCGTGCTTGACGACGGGCGTGAGGATCGGGGCGAAGCGATTATCCGCCCGCGCCTCATATCGGGTGGTCCTGCCGTCGATTTCCTGGATTGCCGGCTCGCCGCTGGCCGGATCGACGTCGAGCCGCAGGTCCAGGTTCGATACCCAACCCGCGCCAAAGACACCCGCGCGCTGTCGGGCGCTGCGGTACTCGCGCAACAGGACGACCGGCGCGCCGTCGGCGGGGATCAACGCGTCGAGGAACTTGAGATCGAGATCGCCCTCGGGGAACCCAATCGACTCCTGATGCCGGCGAGCCGCGTCTTCAAGGTAGAAGGGCAACGGCGACGGCCGGTGGTGCGCCAAGGCCGGCGCGCTCGGAAGCTGAGCGTGAAGGGGCGTGGGTGCGAGGATCAGAGCCGCTGCCATGGCCATCAGGAAGCGTCCGCCGCAAACTCGGCTCAGCCTCCGTCCCAGACGCCAACGGACGGAAACAATCCCTCCGCTGACGCAGGCGCCACCGCCGCTTGCCCTTGGCGTCGCCATGTTGCCCTACCCCTTTTGCTCTTGCCCGTCGGCGACCGAGCCATGCGCCAACCGGGCTTCGGGGCGACAGGCACAACCCTCGCGTGCCGCCGCTCTGGCGGCAACAGCGCGAGCGTGCTCCGCACTCACGTCCATCGTGATAGTGCTCATCGCTCCGCGTTCGACCCGGGCCCCGAGGAAGCGCCGAACTTCCGATTGAGACAATCGGAAAACTGTACGACAGTAGCGTTCGCTTGCAAAGCTTGGCGACCGGGTTGCTGCTCGCCACGCTCGGCAACGCGGCCTATTCGCAGCGGCGTAGCCCAGACGGCGTGAGCGGGAGACTTCGACGCGGAATGGGGAAGTATACACCGGATCGGTGGTGTTGGAGACGAGCGTCGCCACCGAGCCGGAGGCGATCCGCTCCGCTCTTGAGGGCTACGCGGACCGCCTCCGGCGCGTCGGGCACGAGGCGGGCTCCTTGTCGCCGTGGCTGCATCGCGGGCTCGAGCGGCTGGGCTTGAAGATGGTGCTGCTCGAGACGCGCCACGTGCATGCGGCGCTCAAGGCGC
>JASHRZ010000331.1 GCA_030037055.1 Alphaproteobacteria bacterium | reverse complement strand
GGCTTTCATCCCTCGTACTTTCGCGCGGCGTGCCCGCTTCTGTGGCCGCCCCTTGAGACGTCTCACCCTTACACAACGGCGCCACCGGGCGGCAAGAGCGCACTCGCGCGGCAGAATGCAAGGCTCCGGTCCACGCGACCGCGGCAGGCGCCGCGGCCCGGAGGTCGGCATCAGCTTCTGGACCGTCCCTCCGCCGCTCGCTCCGCCGCCGCCACCGCGGCGACGACGATCGCGACCGCTGCAGCATGCACGGCGAGATCCATGAAGGTCACGTCGAAGGGGTGGAAGAATTGCAGCGTGAAGGCGGCAATGGCGGCGACGCCGAGACCGCCCACCGCCGCCACGCGCACCGGCGTCAAAGGCGCGGCGCGGCGCAGCAGAATGACGAGGCACACCGCCAGCGGCACGCTGACGGCGAGGATGAAACGAAAGCAATTGGCGCTCTCGCCGATGATCCAGCCTTCGGGGCCGTGGACGAGAAAGTGACGCCAGCAGCTATAGCCGCTGCTGGCGATCCACAGCGCCAGGCTCGGCAGCGGCAGCAGCGCCCAGGCGGCGGCGCGGTCGGGCAGGCTCAGCTCGAAAGCGGCGATGACGGCCAGGATGCCGGTGAGCAGGGTGAAGACCAGCTCGGCGGCGAGCTTCGGGTCCGCGGCGCGGCGCGCGAACAGGTCGAGATCGGCAAACAGCAGCACGACCGCCGCCAGCACCGCCGCCGCGGCGGCGAGAAAGAAGCCGGCGCGCAGCACCGGCGGCTGCAAGCGGCGCACCGGCTGCGCCGCAGCGGCCAGCCGCTCGATCAGCCGGTCGGTATCGCTCTTCATCGCTCGCCTCCCGCCAGGCGCTGGCGCAGGGCCTTGATCGCCCGGTGGACGTTGACCTTGAGCGCGGCGATCGACTTGCCGCTCAGGCTGGAGGCCTCGGCGAGGCTGAGCTCGCGCAGCTTCAAGAGCTCGATCGCCTCGCGCTGCGACGGCGAAAGCCCGGCAATGGCGTCGCCCAGGCCATCGGAAGCCGCCGACGCTTCCACCGTCCGGTTCGCCGCGGGATCGGCAAAGGTTTCATAGGCAGTGTCGTCGGCGACCTCATGCGCTTCGGTGCGGAAGCGCCGGCGCAAGGCGTCGATCGAGCGCCGGTGCGCAATCGCCGCCAGCCAGTGGCGGAACGGGCGCGCGGGATCATAGGTGTGCCGGACGCGGTGGAGCGTGAGCAGCACCTCCTGCGTCACCTCCTCGATGCGGTCGTGCCGGCGATGCTGGCGCGCGGCCACGGCGCGGATGAACGGCACGATCTCGCGCAGCAGCCGCTCATAGGCGGCGCGGTCGCCATCCTGCGCCGCCGCCATCAGCAGCGACCAGCGCCGGTCGGTCTCGAGCTCTTCGCTCACCCCTGCGCCTCGACTCGAAACTCCGCCGCCGTCAGTGTAACCAATGAGGCGATGGGGCGACCAGGGTAACGCAGCCGGGCGGCCCGTCGGCGCGGTCGAGCAGCTGGATCAGAAATGCCTGAGCCGTCGTCGCCCTCGAGCTTCCCGCTGCGGCCGAGGCAATATCATGACGAGTAGCCGGCCTTCTGCCTGTTTCCCGGTTCTGGCGGTCGGAAATCCGAGTTAGACTTGCGTTGGAGGTGTGGCCATGGCCGAGATCGAAGAAGTCGCCGGCAAGGAGATCATCGTCCGCTTCGATGGCCGGCGCTGCATTCATGCGCGCCATTGCGTGCTGACGCATCCCGACGTGTTCCTACCCAATGTCGCGGGTGAATGGATCCATCCCGATGCGGCATCGCCAGCGGAGATTGCGGCGCTGGCGCATGACTGCCCGTCGGGCGCCATCACCTATGAGCGGCGCGGCGGTGGCGCGGGCGAAACGGCGCCGCTGGTGAACACGCTGCGCCTGCGCGAGAACGGACCGCTCGCCGTCAACGCGCCGCTGGCGGGTGCCGCGTCGGGATATCGCGCGACGCTCTGCCGCTGCGGCGCGTCCAAGCACAAGCCCTATTGCGACACCAGCCACCGCGCGGCGGGCTTCATCGCCACCGGCGAGCCGGCGGAGCAGCCCTCCGAGCCGCTCGCCGCGCGCGACGGGCCGCTGACCGTGACGCCGCTCAAGAACGGGCCGCTGCAGCTCGAGGGCAATCTCGAGATCGTCTCCGGCACCGGGCGGACGCTCAGTCGCGTGACGCAGACCTATCTCTGCCGTTGCGGCGGCTCGCGCAACAAGCCCTATTGCGACGGCTCGCACCGCAAAGCCGGCTTCATCGCCGACTGAGACGCGCCGGCGTAAACCGTCGGTTAACCAAGTTCGCCCATGCTCGGCTCACGATTTTGAGGGGTGGCGAGGCGCTTGGTGACGCATTCCATTGAATTCTGGCGGGCCGCCCTGACGCAGGCGGACGCGCCGACACGGCTGAGCGTGGCGGCGACGGAGGCAGAGCTGCCGGCAACGGCGGAGAGCGACGACACGCTCGTCGAGCTTAGCCGCAGATATCCGGGACTGTCGCGCGAGATCGCCCTCTACCTCGCGCGCTGAGATCCTGTTCGCCGTCGTCAAACGCCCGGAGCCGTTCGCCTCGATATCTAAAATTGCAGGCAATTTTATGCGCTTGGCAAGCACTGGCGCAGCAGGCTTGCGGGCCGCATCTTGATCGGGCAGGGCGATGGCGACGAGCACGCGCGCGACGACCTTCCGCTGGCAGGAGAGCCTGCGCAAATCGGCGCCGGCCTCCTTGGCCGAGCTGCTCGACGCGCTGAAGCGGCTCTGGGCCGAGGCGGCGGCGCTTGCCGAAAACGCCTATCTCGCCATCCAGCAGCATTCCTTCGAGCCCTACTGGACGTTCCGCGCCAAGATCAACGAGCACGCGGCGCTGGTGGCGGTGATCCGCGGCCGCGTCCAGCAGCTCACAGCGTTGCGCTCGCACCAGGCCGGCGTCGTCGCCGAGGCGGTTAATCGCGAAGAGGCGGAGATCGTCATCCTGACCGTCAAGGCCTGCCTCAAATTCTGCTTCGCGCTCTCGGCCAATCCCTGGCTGCCGATCGGCGCGCGCGAGACCTTCATTCACGAGATCGGCGTGCTGACCCAGGCGCGCGAGGTGCTGGAGAAGCAGCCGCAGGACAAGCTGCCGAGCGGCCTCCTCGACGATGTCGACACGGCACGGATGATCCTCGAAGAGATCATCGACAAATCCCCTTCGCTCACCAGCTTCGATGCTCGCCGCCCGCCGGCGGACGACGCGGAAGCCGCGCCCGCCGGCGATGCCGCGGTCGGGATTCCCGCCGAAGCGTCGACGCTGTCGCCGGCATAACCATCCGGCCGAAGACGGTGCCGGCGCGCGCTCAGCAGACGCGCCGATAGCGCTCGATGCAGGTGGCGAGCACCTCCTCGCCCGGACGCCGCCACCAATTTTCCTTGGAGAAGATCTCGACCTCGCACAGCCCGGCATAGCCCGCGGCCTCGACCCAGGACCGGATGCGCCGCAAATCGATGACGCCGTCGCCCATCATGCCACGGTCGAACAGCAGGTCCCGCGTCGGCACCAGCCAGTCGCAGATATGATAGGCGAGGATGCGGCCGGCGCGGCCGGCGCGGGCGAGCTCGCGCTCGAGCATCGGATCCCACCAGACATGATAGACATCGACCGCGACGCCGATGCCCTCGCCCAGCGCGTCGCAGAGATCGTTGGTCTGCTCGAGCGTGTTGATGCAGGCGCGGTCGGCGGCATACATCGGGTGCAGCGGCTCGATGGCGAGCGGCACGCCGGCCTCGCGCGCATGGGGCAGCAGCGCGGCGATGCCGTCGCGCACCAGCGCGCGCGCGGCGGCGAG
>JASHRZ010000330.1 GCA_030037055.1 Alphaproteobacteria bacterium | reverse complement strand
GAAGGCCGCCTCCGCGGCGCCGCGCGCCAGCGGGTGCGGCGCGGCGAGGCCGGCGGCGCGCCGGCGCGCCTGGCCGAGCGCCTTGACCTTCTCCAGGAGCTGGCTCTTGAACTCGTCGGCGCTGGTCAGCGCCGAGGCGCCGGGCTTGGTGAGATAGTCGGCGGCGCCGGCGGCGAGCGCCTTCATGCTGATGTCGGCGCCGCGGCGGGTCAGCGTCGAGGCGATGATCACCTTGAGGCCGGGCTTGGCGGCGAGCAGCTTCGGCAGCGCCGTCAGCCCGTCCATCACCGGCATCTCGATGTCGAGGATGACGATCTCGATGTCGTGGCGCGCGAGCGCGTTCAGCGCCATCTCGCCGTTGCTGGCCGAGGCCAGCACCTCGACCTCCGGATCGGCCTCGAGCGAGCGCGTGAGCAGGCCGCGGATCACCGCGCTGTCGTCGACCACCATCAGCCGGTAGGGCGCGGCGGCGCGTCCGCCCTGCGAGCCGCTGGCGCGTGCTATGCCCGTGGCTTCGGCATTCCTCACAACAGCCCCACTTGCGCGAACTTCGCCTGCAGGATGTCGCTGTCGAAGGGCTTCATGATGTACTCGTTCGCCCCGGCGCCGATCGCCTCCTGGATGTGCTGAATGTCGTTCTCGGTGGTGCAGAACACGACCACGGGGTTGTCGCCGCCCGGCGCGCGCCGCAGCTGGCGCAGGAAGTCGATGCCGTTCATCACCGGCATGTTCCAGTCGAGCAGCACCACGTCCGGCATCTTCTTGAGGCAGGCGTCGAGCGCGAGCTTGCCGTCGGCGGCCTCCTCGATGACGAAATGCAGGTCCTCGAGGATGCGGCGCGCGACCTTACGGACCACGCGGGAATCGTCGACGATGAGGCAGGACTTCATGTCCGGTTACTCCGCGCTCCGCGGCGCCGGGTCAAGCGGCCTCGGCGCGGGCGGAGAAGTCGAGCACGCGGGCGACGTCGAGCACGATGAGCAGGGTCTTGTCGAGGCGGTGGATGCCGCCGGAGACGTCGCGCCAGATCGGGTCGAGCGTCGCCGGATTGCGCTCGGCGGTGTCGTCGCCGAGGCTCAGCACCTCGCCCACCGCGTCGACCATGACGCTGTAGAGCTCGCCGCCATGGTCGACGACGACGCTCATGCCGTTCTGCCCTTCCGGCAGCGGCGGCAGCCTGAGCCGCGTGCGCAGGTCGATGGCGGTGACGATGCGGCCGCGCAGATTGAGCGAGCCCGCGACCTCCGCCGGAGCCAGCGGGATGCGGGTGATGCGCTGCGGCCCGAGCACGTCCTGCACCTGCAGCACCGGGATGCCGAAGAGCTGGCCGGCGACCGTGATCGAGACGAATTCGCGGGTGCCGCCGGCGATGACGGTCTTGCCGCGGGCGTCGAAGCCGATGTCCTTGCTCATGCGGCACCTCTCTCAACATTGAGCGCTTCCGACAGCGTGTGGAGAAGCGCGTCGCGGTCGAACTTGGCGACGTAGTCGCTGAACCCCGCGGCGCGGCCGCGGTCGAGATCCTTGGGCGTGGCGTGCGAGGACAGCGCCACCATCGGCGTGTTCTGCCAGCGGCTGGCGTTCTTCACCGTGCTGGCGAACTGGAAGCCGTCCAGGCCGGGCATCTCGATGTCGCTGATGATGACGTCGAAATCCTGGCCCTGCTCGCACAGATTGAGGGCGCGGTCGGCGGATTCGACGGTGGTGACCTCGTAGCCCGCCACCGACAGCAGCGGCGTCAGCAGATTGCGGAAGAACGGGCTGTCGTCGACCAGCAGCACGCGCTTGCCCTTCTCGCCGGAGAACTCGCCGTCGCTGTGCGTGCCGAACCAGTCGTTGTAGGCCTGGGTCAGGTAGAAGCCGGCGTCGATCAGGTCGGTCGCCTTGCCGGCGATGATGGCGCTGCCGATCAGGCCCGGCCGGTCGACCGCGACCTCGATCTTGAGCTGCTCCTCGACGATGTCGACGATCTCGTCGACGACCAGGCCCATGGTGTGGTCCTTGTCGGCGAAGACCAGGATCGGCTGGCGACCCTCCTTGCCCATCTGGTAGTTGGGCTCGATCGTGACCAGCGGCATGAGCTTGCCGCGATACTGCACCACCGGCTTGTCGTGCGAGTACTCGACCTGGCCGAGGTCGATCTCCTCGAGCCGGGCGATGAGGGCGAGCGGCACCGCCTTGGGCGAGGCGCTGCCGGCGCGGAACAGCAGCAGGCTGGTGAGGTCGCTGCGCAGGCCGGCCTTCGCCGCGGCGTCGGCGGCGAGCTTGGCGCTCTCGCTGACGGTGATCTCGCCCGTCGCGGCGGCGATGCCGTTGGGATCGAGGATCATGATGACGCTGCCGTCGCCGAGGATGGTGTTGCCCGAGAACATGGCGATGTCGCGCAGGATCGGCGCCACCGGCTTCACCACGATCTCCTCGGTGTCGAAGACGCGGTCGACGATGATGCCGAAGGTATAGGTGCCGACCTGGGTGACGACGATGAAGGTCTCGCTCGGCTTCTCGGCGTTCGTGCCGAGATGCAGCAGCTCGCGCAGCGAGACGAGCGGCAGCAGCCGGTCCCTGAGGCGCAGCACCGGCGCGTTGTTCAGCCACTCGACGTTGTTCTCGGAGTTCGCCGCCGCGCGCACCAGCTCGACGACGCTGATCTGCGGGATGGCGAAGCGCTCGCCGGCGCACTCGACGATGAGCGCCGAGACGATCGCCAGCGTCAGCGGGATCTTGATGACGAAGGTCGAGCCCTTGCCGCGCTGGCTCTTCATCTCGACCGTGCCGCCGATCTTCTCGATGTTGGTGCGCACCACGTCCATGCCGACGCCGCGGCCGGAGACGCTGGTCACCTTGGCGGCGGTGGAGAAGCCGGCCTTGAAGATGAACTGCTGGATCTGCTGCTCGGACATCGCCGCGAGATCGCCCTCGCCGGCGAGGCCGGTGGCGATCGCCTTCTGCTTGATCTTGTCGATGTCGAGACCTTTGCCGTCGTCGGCGATCTCGATGATGATGTGGCCGCCCTCGTGATAGGCGTTGAGCGTGATCGTGCCCAGCTCCGGCTTGCCGGCGGCGACGCGCTCGGCCGGCATCTCGATGCCGTGATCGGCCGAGTTGCGCACCATGTGGGTGAGCGGGTCCTTGATCATCTCCAGGACCTGGCGGTCGAGCTCGGTGTCGGCGCCGTGCATCTGCAGCTCGATCTTCTTGCGCAGCTCGTGCGAGAGATCGCGCACGATGCGCGGCAGCTTCGCCCAGGCGTTGCCGATCGGCTGCATGCGCGTCTTCATGACGCCTTCCTGCAGCTCGGTGGTGACGTGGGAGAGGCGCTGCAGCGGCGCGCCGAACTCGCTGTCCTTCTGGCCGCGCAGGATCTGCATGAGCTGGTTGCGCGTCAGCACCAGCTCGCTCACCATCGTCATCAGATTCTCGAGGAGATCGACGTTGACGCGGATGCTCTGCGCCGCGACCGCCGATTCCTTCGTCTCGGCCGCCTCGCCCCTGGGCTCGCCGGCTTCCTTGGCTTCCTTGGCCTTCGGGGCCTTGGGCTCGCTTGCCGCTGCGGCGCGCGCCGCGGGGCGTGTCGCCGGCGCCGGCTCGGGCTCGATGATCGGCTTGGCCAGCACCGGAGGTGCTTTCGCCGCCGCCTCGGGCGCCGGGGCAGGCGGCGGAGCGGCGCTCGCCCCGCCGGCGAGCGCGTTGAGCCGGGCGATGAGCGCGCTGTCGTCGCCGGCGGGCTCGGCCTCCTTGGCCTCGAGCTGTGCCAGCAGCGACTTGATCTGGTCGAGCGACGCCAGGATCAGGCTCACCGCCTGCGCGGTCACCTCCTGCTCGCCGTCGCGGAATTTGCCGAGCACGTTCTCCGAGGCGTGCGCCACCGCTTCGAGCCGCGGCAGGCCGAGGAAGCCGCAGGTGCCCTTGATGGTATGGACGATGCGGAAGATGTTGCCGATGAGGCCCGGATCGTTCGGGTTCTGCTCGAGCTTGACGAGCTCGAGGTCGAGCACCGCCAGGCTTTCGTTGGTCTCGGTGAGAAATTCGCTGAGAAGATCGTCCATGTGCCAACCTCGCCGAGCGCGCTCGCGCCGTGCCCCGCCCGCTCGAATAGGCAGGAAAGTGGCCTAAAACATGGCTGATATTCTTTAAGATCCGGTTATCGCTGGCGACGGTTAAGCAACCGTTGCGCGAAGCTTGTCGCCGGGTTAACCCGCCGCCGCGCGGAACAGCGCGCGCTGCGCCTCGGCCGCCGCGACCGCCACGCGCACGCCCAGCTGCAGCGCCAGGCGCGCGGTGAAATAGGCATGGACGGTGCGCGAGGTGAGCAGCGCCACCGCCGCCGCCGGATCGAGCGCCGAGCGCGTCTCCGGGCCGAGATTGATGCCCTCGCCTTCCGCCGCCACCTCGATGCCCAAGCCGCCGGCCTGGAGCGGCCGGATCAGGACGGCGCCGCCGCGCGGCAGCGCCTCGGCGGCCAGCACCATCATGTTGCAGGCAAGCCGCTGCCAGTCGACCGGCAGGTCCGCCGCCTCGGCCGACCAGTCGCAGCGCACCTTGCCGCCCTCGAGCAGCCCCGCGGCGAGATCGCGGCCGCTGCCGCCGCCGCCCGCGGTTGCGGTGGTGCCGTAGGCGAAGCGGTAGAATTGCAGCCGCTGCCCTGCCTTGCGGGCGCTCTGGCCGATCAGCCGGATCGCGTCGCGGACGAAGTCGGGGTCGTCGTCGTCGAGCAGCTCGACGCCGTTGCTGATGGCGCCGACCGGGCTCACGAGCTCGTGGCACAGCCGCGCGTTCATTAGCTCCAGGACCCGAAACTCGATCGTGTCGTTCATCGCGCCTCACCCTCTCGCCCCGCCTAGCGCGGACGTTAACTCCGCCCCCGCGGGCTATCGCATCCACGTCTCGATCAGTCCTCTCGGATCGATGGCCCCGCTCACACTCGAGAATCTTCTCCGCAACTCGGGGGAGAGGTGGGGCGACGATCGCGCGCGCTGTCTCTCACGCATTTCACTCCGGGTAGTAGCATACTGGCGAGCCGGCCTGCGACAACGCAACGGGCGGCATCGTGGCTCAACCCGCCGGTGCCGCGAGCCGCTCCGCTTCGGCGAGATCCTCGGGACGGTTGACGTTGAAGAAGGGATCGTAGGCCGCCACCGCGAATTCGACGGTGGTCAGCCGGAACCGCTCCGTCCACTGATCGACCTTGCGGATGCCCTCCACCTCCAGCGCGCGGCGCAAATCTTCGCGCAGCGCCACGGGCCACAATGCGAAGACCGGATGAGCGCGGCCGGCCGAGGCGGCGCAGGCGATATCATGGCCGGAAGCGAGCGCGGCGCCGAGCCGGGCGACGAGATCGCGCGGCAGGAACGGCGCGTCGCCGGCAAAGCTCGCGACGTGGCTGGCAGCGAGGACACTCGCTGCCGCCCAGTCGAGCCCGGCCAGCACGCCCGCCAGCGGACCCGCGAAATCGGCGATGCTGTCGGCGACCACTGGCAGGCCGAAGCCGGCAAAGCGCCGGGGATCGCCATTGGCGTTGAGCGCCAGCGCCGTCACTTGCGGCCGGGCGCGCTCAATGATATGCGCGAGAATGGGCTTGCCCGCCAGCAGGCGTAGGCATTTGTCGCCGCCGCCCATGCGGCGCGATTGCCCGCCCGCCAGCACGATGCCGGCAACGATCACGCCGCGTCCTCTTCGACGCTTGCCTTGCGCCGCGAGCGCCGGCCTTCCTCCTCGACGGCCGCGCGGTCGCCGTCGAAGACTATGCGCTCTTCGCCGGACAGCGCAATGAAGCGCTTGCCCTTGGCGCGGCCGATGAGCGTGAGCCCGGCCTTGCGCGCGAGATCGACCCCCCAGGCGGTGAAGCCGGAGCGCGAGATCAGGATCGGGATGCGCATCTGCACCGTCTTGATCACCATCTCCGAGGTGAGCCGGCCGGTGGTGTAGAAGATCTTGCCTTCGGGCGGGACGGCATGGCGGTGCATGTAACCGGCGATCTTGTCGATGGCATTGTGCCGGCCGACATCCTCCATGTAGAGCAGCGGCCGATCCTGCTCGCACAGTACGCAGCCATGGATGGCGCCGGCGGCGAGGTAGAGGCTGGGGGCCGTGTTGATCTTCTTGCTGAGCGCATAGAGCCAGGAGGTCCGCAGGATCGCGTCCGCCGGCAGGCGCACCTCCTCGAATTTCTCCATGAGATCGCCGAACGCCGTGCCCTGGGCGCAGCCCGAGGTCAGCGTCTTCTTGCGCAGCTTCTTCTCGAAATCGGTGCGGCGCCGCGTGCGCACGACGACGGTCTCGAGCTCCTCGTCGTAATCGATCGCGGTGATCTCGTCATCGGCGCGCAGCATGTTCTGGTTGAGCAGGTAGCCGACCGCGAGGTAGTCGGGATGGTCGCCGATCGTCATCATGGTGACGATCTCTTGGCCGTTGAGGAACAGCGTCAGCGGCCGCTCCACCACCACCGCGGTCTCGATCGGCTTTCCCTCCTGGTCGATGCCCGGCACGCGGCGCGTGAGCCGGGGATCGTCGGGGTCGGGGCGGAGCGTGAACTCCTTCATCGCTCTATGATGGCGGCGGCGGGCGCCCTGCGCAAGTCGGCGCTCTCAGCTTGCCGGGTGGCAAATGATGCTTTGATTCTGCGGATTTATGCTCGATAATTGAGAAAAAGGTGCTGATCGCTTCGGAGACCTCGCCGCCCGCGTCGGAAAGGCGCGACTTCCGCGAGCGGGATAATGTGCTATAGGGAAGCGGGAGGAAGCTTGAGGATCCGCCAACGGGTCCCCATAACCAGGCCATGATCGACCCTTACGGCCGGCACATCAGCTATCTCCGCGTCTCGGTCACCGACCGGTGCGACTTCCGCTGCGTCTACTGCATGGCGGAAGACATGACCTTCCTGCCGAAATCGCAAGTGCTGACGCTCGAGGAGCTCGACCGGCTGTGCAGCGCCTTCATCCGCCTCGGCGTGCGCAAGCTTCGCCTCACCGGCGGCGAGCCGCTAGTGCGCCGCAGCATCCTGTCGCTGGTGCGCGCGCTCGGCCGGCATCTCGAGACCGGCGCGCTCGACGAGCTCACCCTCACCACCAATGGCAGCCAGCTCGCGCGCTATGCCGGCGAGCTCAAAGCGGCCGGAATGCGG
>JASHRZ010000329.1 GCA_030037055.1 Alphaproteobacteria bacterium | reverse complement strand
GCGATGAAGGCCTTGGGCACGGCAAGCCGCACCGGGTCGGGCGACGGCACGACCGCCGCCTCGGCCACCGCCGGGTGCTCTATGAGCAGGCTCTCGAGCTCGAAGGGGCTGATGCGATAGTCTGAGGCTTTGAACACGTCGTCGGCGCGGCCGACATAGGTGAGGTAGCCCTCCGCATCGCGCATCGCCACGTCGCCGGTGCGGTAGACCGTGCCGGCCAGCGGCGCGATCGAGCCGTCATCGTTCTGATAGCCCTGCATCAGCCCCGTGGGGCGCGGATCGAGAAAGAGGGAGATCTCGCCTTCCTCGACCTCCTTGCCCTCGGGGTCGAGCAGCGCCACGCGATAGCCCGGTAGCGGCCGTCCCATCGCGCCCGGCTTGACCTTCTGCCCGGGGGGGTTGCCGATCTGGGCGGTGGTCTCGGTCTGACCGTAGCCGTCGCGGATGCAGAGGCCCCAGGCGGAGCGGACGCGCTCGATGACCTCGGGATTGAGCGGCTCGCCGGCGCCCACCAGCTGTTTGAGGCACATCTTCCAGGCGCCGAGATCCTCCTGAATCAGCATCCGCCACACCGTCGGCGGCGCGCAGAAGCTGGTGACGCCGCAGCGCTCGATGGCGTCGAGCAGCGCCTTGGCGTCGAAGCGCGGCTGGTTGAGCATGAACACCGTGGCGGCGGCGTTCCATGGCGCGAAGAAGCAGCTCCAGGCGTGCTTCGCCCAGCCCGGCGAGGAGACGTTGAGATGGACGTCGCCGGGCTCGAGGCCGAGCCAGTACATCGTCGAGAGATGGCCTACGGGATAGCTCTGATGGCTGTGCAGCACGAGCTTGGGCTTGGCCGTCGTTCCCGAGGTGAAGTAGAGCAGAAGCGGGTCGCTTGCCCTGGTCTCGCCCTCGGGCGCGAAACCCGCCGGCGCGTCGTAGGCGTCCTCGTAGCGCCGCCAGCCCGGCGCGGCGCCGCCGACGGCGATGCGGGTATAGTCGCCGGGAAGCTCGGCGAATTCCGCGGCGTTGCCGGCGCCCGCGACGACATGGCGCACGCGGCCGCGCGCGAACCGGTCGGCAAGGTCGTTGCGGGTAAGCAGCGTCGTCGCCGGCACGATCACGGCGCCGAGCTTCATCGCCGCCAGCATGCACTCCCAGAGCGGCACGACATTGCCGAGCATGAGCAGCACGCGGTCGCCGCGACGGATGCCGAGCGCGCGCAAATAATTGGCGACGCGGTCGGTGCGCTCCTTGAGCTCGGCAAAGGAGAGCCTGCGCTCCGCGCCGGCGTCATCGACGAGCCACAGCGCCGGCCGGGCGTTTCCCGCCGCGAGCGCGTCGAAATGATCGAGCGCCCAGTTGAATCGGTCGAGGCGCGGCCACCGGAAGCCGTTATAGGCCGCGGCGTAATCCTCGCGGTGACGCAACAGGAAGTCGCGGGCCTCGAGGAACGCAGCGGCGGATTGGGGCATCTCCTCTCCCTTCACGTCATGCGCGCGTCGCTTTGGCCAGCGCTGACCCTGGTGCACGTGCGCCTCAGGACGACGCGGAGAGCGTCGTCGGCATCGGCGTCATGGTCCATCGCCGGCTCGGTCGTGCCGCCAGCGCGGCGGGCGCTTCTCGAGGAAGGCGTCCACCCCCTCCTCGGTGTCGCGCGCAGCCATGTTCTTCGCCATGACATCCGTGGTGTAGGCGTAAGCCGCTTCGAGGCCGAGCTCGGCCTGGCGGTAGAACGCCTCCTTGCCGATGGCGACGGCAAGGGTGAGCTTCTGGGCGATCTGCCGCGCCAGCGCCGTCACTTCGGCGTCGAGCTGCTCGGGCGCCACGACGCGGTTGACGAGGCCGATCGCCTTGGCCTGCGCGGCATCGACGAAATCGCCGGTCATCAGCATCTCCATCGCCGCCTTGCGCCCGACCGCGCGGGTCAGCGCCACCATCGGCGTCGAGCAGAACAGGCCGATATTGACCCCGTTGACGGCAAAGCGCGCCGCGCTCGAGGCCACCACCAGGTCGCAGCTGGCGACGAGCTGGCAGCCGGCCGCGGCGGCGATGCCATGGACGCGAGCGATCACCGGCTGCGGCAGCCGGGTCAGCGCGATCATCAGCCGCGAGGAATGGGCGAAGGCGGCTTCATAAGCCTGGCGGCCGGGATTGGCGCGCATCTCGCGCAAATCGTGGCCGGCGCAGAAGCCGACGCCGTTGCCGGCAATGACGACCACCTTGATCGTTCGGTCCTTGGCGATGGCGTCGATCTGGCCCTGCAGCGCCGTCAGCAGCGCGGAGGAGAGTGCGTTTCGCTGTGCTGGACGGTTGAGCGTCAGCCAGGCGATCCCATCCTCGTCGCGGCGCAGCAGCACCGGCTCGTCCACGCTCATGGGGATCTCCTTTTGCTTGCGCGGCAGCGCCGCACCCGCATTCAACCACTCCTTGCGCGGGTTTCAACGGCAAAGTTGCGGCTTGCATAATGCTTGTAAAGTAACATTATGCTCTCGGCTACAGAGGGATGCATGCGCGCAGAACGCGGCGTGGGACGATCGGGGCGGGGGCGGCGATGGGGCTCCTTTCTCGCCGTGGCCGCGCTGCTGCTGCAGCTCGTCGTCGCCGCCGGCCATTTCCATGCCGAGGATTTCGGCTTCCTCGCCGGGCATCGCGCCGAAACCGCCATCGTCGGCGGCGAGGGCGGGGCAGGCTGGCCCGGTGGCGGGCAGCCGGCCGCCCCGGCGCATGACGATTGCACGTTGTGCTTCAGCCTTTATGTCGCCGGCAGCGCGGCGCTGCCGGACATCGCGCCGCCGGCCATGCCCAGCGAGCAGCCCTCCGCGGTGCCGGCGTCGGCCGAGGAGCTGCGGCTCGCTTCGGCACCTTATCTCCTCTTCCGCACCCGCGCGCCCCCGATCCTCTGAGATCGACTGCCGATCCAGCCGAGCCGTCATGCCTCCCAGCATGGCGCGATCGTCGATCCCTGGGGATGGAGATTGTTCATGGAGCGCTGCAGCTCCGCCGCCCGAGCTATCTATGCCTTCCACCACGCTATACTTGCCGTCATCGCCGGCGCCGCCGGTCTCGCCGTCCTCTCCGATGGGACGGTCCTCGCCGCGCCGGCCGCCGGCACGGTCGAGGGCATCGCTCGAGACGCCGCCGGTCAGAAACTGGCGGGGGTGCTGGTGAAGCTCCTGGCGCCCGATGGCAGCGTCCTCGGCACCGCGGCGAGCGATGCGAGCGGCGCTTACCGCTTCACCGGGCTGGCGCCGGGACGCTATTCCGTGAGCGCGGAAAAACCCGGCTTCGCTAGGGCGACCGCCGCCGTCACGGTCACGGCGGAGAGCGGCGGCAGCGTCGATCTCAAGCTCGCCGCCGAGGCTGCGGCACCGGCGGCGCCGTCGCAGCCGCCGGTCGAGGAGATCACGGTCATCGCCAAGCGCCTGGAAGAGGCGCGGCTCGGCATCGAGCCGCAGATCGGCGCTTCCACCTATTCGCTGTCGCGCGAGGCGATCCAAGACCAGCCTGGCGGCGACAACAACCCGCTGAACCAGGTGCTGCTGCAAGCGCCGGGAGTCGACCAGGACAACCTAGCCAACGGCGCCATCCATATCCGCAACGAGCATCTCGGCGTGCAGTACCGCATCGACGGCGTCGTCCTGCCGGAAGGGGTGAGCTTCTTCGGCCAGGGGCTGGGCCCGCGCTTTGCCAATTCGATGGATCTTATCACCGGCGCGCTCCCGGCGGAGTACGGCTTGCGCACCACCGGCATCGTCGACATCCAGACGAAGAGCGGGCTGTTCGCACCCGGCGGCTCGGTCACGCTCTATGGCGGCAGCTACGACACCTTCCATCCGTCCTTCGAGTACGGCACCTCCGCTCAAGGCTACAATTTTTACGTCGCCGGCGATTTCCTGCAGAGCAGTCACGGCATCGACGCGGTGACGCCCAAATACAATCAAATCCACGACGACACTGATCAAACCCACGCCTTCGCCTATCTCGACAAGATCATCGATCCCGCAAGCAAGCTGAGCGCCATCGCCGGCGAGTTCGACGGACAATTCCAGATCCCGAACAATCCAGGCCAGCCGACCACCGTCACGACTACGAACGGCACGATCAACGGTGCGCCACTTTCGGCCTTCGATTCCAGCACGCTCGACGAACGCCAGACCGAGACCAGCCAGTTCCTGGTGCTCTCCTATTTGCGCTCCGAGCAGGACCTCAATTATCAGGTCTCGGCCTTCACCAAATACAGCACGCTGCACTACCATCCCGACGCGCTCGGCGATATCGCCTTCAACGGCATCGCCCAAGACACGCTGCGCAGCAGCTTCGCCAATGGGCTGCAGGCCGACGGCAGCTACAAGCTTTCGGCCGACCATACGCTGCGCGCCGGGCTGCTGTTCACCGGCGAGAAGGTCGTGGCCGAGACCAATTCTTCGGTCCTGCCGCTGGTCAACGCCGCGACCGGCACCTTCGGCCCGACGCCGTTCAGCATCGTCGACAACACCGAGAAGACGGGCTGGACCTACAGCGCCTATCTCCAAGACGAATGGAAGGTGATACCGACGGTAACGGTCAATTACGGCGCGCGGTTCGACGAGGTCAACACCTATGTCATGGGCAACCAGCTCAGCCCGCGCCTCAACACCGTCTGGCAGGCGACGCCCTCGACCATCCTCCATGCCGGCTACGCCAACTACTTCACCCCGCCTTCCTTCGAGCTGGTGTCGACGAAGAGCATCGCGCTCTTCGACAACACCTCGGCGCAACCCCCGGTGACGCAGAATTCGCCGATAAAACCGGAGCGGTCGCATTATTTCGATGTCGGCATTACCCAGGAGGTGCTTCCCGGCTTCAAGGCCGGCCTCGATACCTATTACAAATACGCCCACGACCTGATCGACGAAGGCCAGTTCGGCGCGCCCGTGCTGCTGACGCCGTTCAACTACCGTATGGGCATCAACAAAGGCGTCGAGATCACCACCACTTACGATAACGGTCCGTTCTCCTATTATGGCAACCTCGCCATCGCGCAGCAGAAGGCCGAGCAAATCATCTCGGCGCAATTCAACTTCACCCAGGACGATCTCATGAATGCCGCCGACATGCCCATCAACACCGACCACAGCGAGCTGATGACGGCGTCCGGGGGCGTGTCCTATCTCTGGCTCGGCACGCGCTACAGCGTCGATATGATCGCCGGCTCGGGGCTGCGCACCACGCGCACGAACGGTCCCATCAACGGTGGCACGGTGCCGTCCTACGAGCAGATCAATCTCGGCGTCTCGCACCGCTTCGAGGAGGCGCCGGGCGGGCCGATCACGCTGCGCGCAGACATCATCAATCTGCTCGATGAAGTCTATCTGCTGCGCAGCCAGACCGGGATCGGCGTCTTCGCCCCGGCCTATGGGCCGCGGCGCAGCGTCTATGCCGGCATCACCAAGGAGTTCTGATGACGGCATCGTCCTATCCCTCTCCCGGCACGAGGCTGATCGGCATCGGCCTCGTCTTCCTGCTGCATATCGCGGTGATCTATGCGCTGGTCGCGGGGCTCGCCTATCGCGCCGTCGAGATCATCCGCCCGCCGGTCGAGACCGAGATCATCGCGCCGCCAAAGCCGGAGAAGCCGCCGGAACCGCTGCCGCCGCCGCTGCAGCTTGCGCCGCCGCCGCCGGCCTTCGTGCCGCCGCCGGAGATCCAGATCGAGAAGCCGCCGCCGCCACCGCAGAGCACCGCGATCACCGCGGTGACGCCGGTGAAGCCGGTCGAGCCGCCGCCGCCGGCGGCGCCAGCGGCCGAGCCGGTGCGGGTGCTGCCGCGGATCGATGCGCGCCACAGCCAGGAGCCGGAATATCCGCCGACCTCGCGCCGGCTGGGCGAGCAGGGCTCGCTCGTCCTGCAGGTGCTGGTCGATGTCGACGGCAAGGTGATCGATCAGAAGCTGCTGCAGTCCAGCGGCTACGACCGGCTCGACCAGGCGGCGCTCGAGGGAATCAAAAGCAACTACCGCTTCCTGCCCGGCACCGTCGACGGCAAGCCGCAGCAGATGTGGTACACCTTCAAATTCACATGGAAGCTCAGGTAGGCTTATGTCACTGACGCACGCTTTCGGTCCAACCCTCGCGGGCAGACATCGCCGGCTCGCGGCCGCCCTCGCCGCGGCGCTAATCGCCGCGGTGCTCGCC
>JASHRZ010000328.1 GCA_030037055.1 Alphaproteobacteria bacterium | reverse complement strand
TGGTCGCGGGGTCGATGCCGACCGAGGTGAAGACGCCCTGATCCCAGGGCTCGTGATGGCGCGAGACGACGACGATCTGCAGCCCGCCGGTATCAAACACCGCGGTCGGCCCCATGCTGACCTTGACGCCGGTGTACATCGGTCCGCGCACGGTCCATTCGCCGTCGGAGAGCGTGCGCACGCGGCCCGTCAGCGTGAGCGGCGCGCCGCTGAGGCCGATCGACGCCATGTCCGTCTTGCCGCCGAGCGGCAGCGTCAGGCTTGCCCCGACGCCAGCGGCGGCCATCCGTCGCACCGCTGCCGGGTCCCATATCGCCGCCACCGCCACATCCTCAAGCCCCTGGCGCAGCACTTCGCGCAGCACCGTCATCACGTCCTCGGTGCCGCCGGAGCCGACATTGTCGGCATGGTCGAGCAGCAGCACCGGGCCTTCCGTGATCGCCTTGGCGCGCGCCACCGCCTGCGCCAGCGGCTCGGGGCAGTGGAGGAAATCCTCGCGCCGCTCCCAAGCCGCCGCCATCAGCCGCTCCGCCGCCGCCCGCGCCGCCTGGCGGTCGCCATCGGCAATGCAGATGGCTGACATACCGGCATCTGCCATGTCGGCCAGCGGAAAGCCGCCGAACACCGTGGCGGCGAGCAGCCCGCCCCGCTCCTCGGCGCGAGCCCGGGCGATCAGACCGCGCATCGGCTCGTCATCGGTCCCCATGCGCAGCGTCTGTGCCAGCAGCGGCCGGCGGCTCCAGCCCATTGCCGGGCGGATTTCGCCGGCCATCGCCCGCAGCAGGATGCGTCCGACCTGCTCGCCCACCGCATGCATGTCGACATGGGGATAGGTCTTGTAGCCAATGAGGGCGGTGCAATTCTCCGCCATGCGGTCGGTGAGGTTGGCGTGCAGGTCGCAGGTCACCGCGATTGGAAGATCGGGTGCCGCGGCACGCAGTCGCTCGAGGAGCGTGCCTTCACCGTCCGGCGTCGTCTCCGCCACCATGGCGCCGTGCAGATCCAGCATCGCCGCATCGCAGCCTTGCCGCACGGCGTCGACGATCGCCTGCGACATCAGCGCATAGGCCTCGTCCGCCACGGGGCCGCTCGGCATCGCCTCGGCCGCTATCGGCGTCACCACTTCAGCGCCGATCTCGCGCGCGAGCTTGAGATAGGCGCCGATCGGCATCGCCGTGCCTTCATAGGCGCGCTGCGCCGCGGGTCCGAGATAGGCGCCCCAGTCGACAAAGCGCTGCCAATCGGTCTTGACCGGCGAGAAGGTGTTGGTCTCGTGCTTCATCATGGCGATGACGAGGCGCATGGCTCATTCTTTCCCGTAGAGCTCGCCCGGCGTCACCAACGGCGCTGCGATCTCGACCAGCGCGTCCTGGCGCACGGCGCGGAAGAAGCAGCTGCGCCGGCCGGTATGGCAGGCGACGCCGTGCTGATCGACCAGCAGCAGCAGCGCGTCGCCGTCGCAATCGACGCGGAGCTCGACCAGCCGCTGCACCTGGCCCGAGCTCTCGCCCTTGCGCCAGAGCTTGCGGCGCGTGCGCGACCAGTAATGGGCGCGGCCCGTGCGCAGCGTCTCTTGCACAGCCTGGCGGTTCATCCAGGCGAGCATCAGCACCTCACCGGTATCGTGCTGCTGCGCCACCGCCGCGACAAGCCCGCGCTCGTCGAACTGCAGCTCCCGCAGCACCGCGGTCATGATCTCGCTCATCATCTGTCTCCCGTCCTCACTCTATAGAGGGACGGCCGAGGGCGATAGTCGCAGACCATCTCGCCAAATGATAGCACGGCTCCCGCGGCATGAAGATCACGCTGTTTATGAGAAGTTCAAAAGCACTGGCGCGCGCGGGCTTGTGCCGGCCCGGCCGGGAGGGTAGCTTGCGCATGGTAGCATAAGAGGCAGGCGACGCACCTGCTTCTAGGCGGGGGCGAAGCTTTGGGCGACTATATCCTGGAGACTGCGGGTCTCACCAAGGAGTTTGCCGGCTTTACGGCGGTGAGCGGCGTCGATCTGCGCGTCCGCCGCGGTGCCATTCACGCGCTGATCGGTCCCAACGGCGCCGGCAAGACCACCGTCTTCAACCTGCTCACCAAGTTCCTCGAGCCCAGCGCGGGCCGCATCGTCTATGACGGCCGCGACATCACGCAGCTGCGCGCCCCCGAAGTGGCGCGTCTCGGCATGGTGCGCTCGTTCCAGATCTCGGCGGTGTTCCCGCATTTGAGCGTGCGCGAAAATGTGCGCATCGCCTTGCAGCGCCCGCTCGGCACCTCCTTCCATTTCTGGCGCTCGGAGAGAAGCCTCGATCGGCTCAACCCGCGCGTCGATGCGCTCCTCGCCGCGGTCGGACTCGCCGCGGACGCGCTCTCGACCGCGGCCGAGCTGCCTTATGGCCGCAAGCGCGCGCTCGAGATCGCTACCACCCTGGCGCTCGAGCCGGAGATGATGCTCCTCGACGAGCCGATGGCCGGGCTCGGCCATGAGGACATCGCCCGCATCTCCGCGCTGATCCGCGCCGTCGCCAAGAGCCGCACGGTGCTGATGGTCGAGCACAACCTCTCGGTCGTCGCCGATCTCTCCGACACCATCACCGTGCTGACGCGCGGCCGCGTGCTGGCGGAAGGCAGCTATGCCGAGGTCTCGGACAATGCCGAGGTGCGCGAGGCCTATATGGGCACGGGAGCGCCGGCCGGCCATGCCTGAGGCCTTGGTTCGCCGGAAGGAGCTGCTGCGCATCCAGGATCTTCACGCCTGGTACGGCGAGTCGCACATCCTGCACGGCATGAGCTTCGCCGTCGGCGAGGGCGAAGTGGTGACGCTTCTCGGCCGCAACGGCGTCGGCAAGACCACCACCTTGAAGGCGGTCATCGGCATCCTGCCGCTGCGCCGCGGCTCGGTGGTGTTCGAAGGCAACGAACTCATCGGCCTCGCCTCCAACCGCATCGCCCGGCTCGGCCTTGCCTATTGCCCCGAGGAGCGCGGCATCTTCGCCAGCCTCAGCGTCGAGGAAAACCTGCTGCTACCGCCGCAGGTGCGGCCCGGCGGGATGAGCGTCGAGGAGATCTACGCGCTCTTTCCCAACCTCGCCGAGCGGCGCCGTGGCCAGGGGACCAAGCTCTCCGGCGGCGAGCAGCAGATGCTGGCGATCGGCCGCATCCTGCGCACCGGCGCGCGGTTGCTGCTGCTCGACGAGCCGACCGAAGGACTGGCGCCGGTCATCGTTCAGCAGATCGGCGCCGTCATCGGCACCTTGAAGCGGAAGGGCTTCACCATCCTCCTGGTGGAGCAGAACTTTCACTTTGCCGCCACCGTCGCGGATCGCCATTATGTCGTCGAGCACGGTCAGGTCGTCGACGAGATCGCCAATGACCGGCTCGACGAGAACATCGGCAAGTTGCACGACTATCTCGGGGTTTAGGGAGATCGCGATGATGCAGGGGAAAACCTTTCTGACCGCGGCCGCCATGGTCGCGCTCGGCGCCGTTTCCGCGCTCGCCCAGTCGGCCGGTCCGGTCAAGATCGGCGTGCTTAACGACATGTCGTCGCTTTACGCCGATATCGGCGGCAAGGGCTCGGTCGTCGCCGCCGAGATGGCCGTCGACGATGCCGGGCCGGTGCTGGGCGCGAAGGCGCTGATCGTCTCCGCCGACCACCAGAACAAGCCCGATATCGGCTCGAGCATCGCGCGCCAATGGTACGATCAGGACGGCGTCGACGCGATCACCGACGTGCCGACCTCCTCGGTGGCGCTCGCCGTCAACGAGGTCGCGCGCGAAAAGAAGAGGATCGCGCTCTTCACCGGACCCGCCAGCTCCGATCTCACCGGCCCCAAGTGCAACGCCTACGCCGCGGCCTGGGTCTACGACACCTACTCGCTCGCCCATGTGACCGGCAGCGCGGTGGTCAGGAGCGGCGGCGACACGTGGTTCTTCATCACCGCCGACTACGCTTTCGGCCATGCGCTCGAGCGCGACACCGCCGACGTCGTCAAGGCGGCGGGCGGCACGGTGCTGGGCGATGTGCAGGTGCCGCTCAACACCGCCGATTTCTCGTCATACCTGCTGCAGGCGCAGGCCTCCAAGGCGAAGATCATCGGGCTGGCCAATGCCGGCGGGGACACCATCAACTCGATCAAGCAGGGCGCCGAGTTCGGCATCGCCGAGGGCGGACAGAAATTTGCGGCCCTGCTCGTCTTCATTACCGACGTCAACAGCCTCGGGCTCAAGGCGGCGCAGGGGCTGCAGCTCACCAGCCCCTTCTATTGGGACCAGAATGACGAGACGCGCGCCTTCTCCAAGCGCTTCGCCGACAAGGTCGGCCATCCTCCGACCTTCGACCAGGCCGGCGTCTACAGCGCCGTCACCCATTACCTCAAGGCGGTCAAGGCCGCCGGCACCAAGGATCCCGACAAGGTGATGGCCGAGATGCGGGCGCTGCCGATTAACGACTTCATGACCAAGAACGGCAAGCTGCGCGAGGACGGCCGCGTCATCCGCGACATGTATCTCTTCGAAGTCAAGAAGCCGGCGGAATCGAAGGCGCCGTGGGATTATTACAAGCTGATCCAGACCGTCCCCGGCGACCAGGCGTACCGCCCGCTCGACAAAGGCGATTGCCCGCTGGTCAAGAAGGGCTGATGCGAGACGCTCGCGCGGCCCGCCGGAAAATCAGCGCCCCCTTCCCCCATGAGAGCGGGGAGGGGGGCGAGCGCTGATGCTCTCCTTTCTGCCCCACATCGTCCTGCCGCCGACTCCGGCGCTGTTCGCGCAGCTGCTGATCGGGCTCATCAATGGCGCCTTTTATGCCATGCTGAGCCTCGGCCTTGCCGTCATCTTCGGCATGCTCAACATCATCAACTTCACCCATGGCGCGCAGTACATGCTGGGCGCGTTCTGCGCCTGGCTCGCGCTCCACTATCTCGGCATCGGCTACTGGCCCTCGCTGATCCTGGCGCCGCTCGTGGTGGCGGCGGCGGGCATCCTGCTCGAGCGCCTGTTCCTGCGCCACATCTACCGGCTCGACCATCTCTACGGGCTGCTGCTCACCTTCGGCCTGGCGCTGATCATCGAGGGCGTGTTCCGCCAGTACTACGGCTCTTCCGGCCAGCCCTACTCGATTCCGAGCAGCCTCGACGGCGCGCGGGATCTCGGCTTCATGTTCCTGCCCAATTATCGCGCCTGGGTGATCCTCGCCTCGCTGGCGGCGTGCTTCGGCACCTGGTTCCTGATCGAGCGCACGCGGCTCGGCGCCTATCTGCGCGCCGCCACCGAGAACCCCACCCTGGTGCAAGCCTTCGGTGTCAACGTACCGCGCATCGTGACTTTGACCTACGGCTTCGGCGCCGGGCTCGCCGCCTTCGCCGGCGTGTTGGCGGCGCCGATCTATCAGGTGAGCCCGCTGATGGGCTCCAACATCATTGTCGTCGTCTTCGCGGTCGTCGTCATCGGCGGCATGGGCTCGATCCTCGGCGCCGTGGCCAGCGGCTTCGTGCTGGGCGTGATCGAGGGCCTGACCAAGGTGTTCTACCCCGAGGCGTCGAACACGGTGATCTTCGTCGTCATGGCGATCGTGCTTCTGGTCAAGCCGGCCGGCTTCTTTGGCAGGACGGCCTGACATGGCGGGCATGCCCTCGGCCGGCCTGCATCCGCGCGAGACCGGTCTGTCGCCGCGCTGGGCGTTGATCCTCTTGGCGCTGCCGGTGGCGGCGGCGATCGCCGGACCCTTCGTGCTCTACCCCATCTTTCTCATGAAGGCGCTGTGCTTTGCGCTCTTCGCCTGCGCCTTCAACCTGCTCATCGGCTATGTCGGCCTGCTCTCCTTCGGCCATGCCGCCTTCATGGGCAGCGCCGCCTACATCACCGCGCATGTGGTCAAGGTCTGGGGCTTCGAGCCGCTCGCCGGCGTCCTCGCCGGCACCGTCGTGGCGGCGCTGCTTGGCGCCGTCTTCGGCTGGCTCGCCATCCGCCGCCAGGGCATCTACTTCGCCATGATCACGCTGGCGCTGGCGCAGATGATCTACTTCGTCGCCTTGCAGGCCAAGTTCACCGGCGGCGAGGACGGCATCCAGGCGGTGCCGCGCGGCCACCTCCTCGGCATCGTCGATCTCGATGATCCCTTCGCCATGTATTATTTCGTGCTGGCCGTCTTCCTGATCGGCTACGCTGTCATCTATCGCACCATCCATTCGCCTTTCGGCCAGGTGCTGAAGGCGATCCGCGAGAACGAGCCGCGCGCCGTCTCGCTGGGCTACCGCACCGACCGCTACAAGCTCCTGGCCTTCATCCTCTCTGCCACGCTTGCCGGGCTCGCCGGCTCGACCAAGTCGCTGGTGTTTCAGCTCGCCTCGCTCACCGACGTGGAGTGGCAGATGTCGGGCGAGGTGGTGCTGATGACGCTGCTGGGCGGCCTTGGCACCGTCTTCGGCCCCGTCGTCGGCGCCTTCATCGACGTCACCATGGAGAATTATCTCGCGCAATACGGCTCCTGGGTGACGGTGATACAGGGGGTCATCTTCGTCATCTGCGTCCTCACCTTCCGCCGCGGCGTGGTCGGCGAGATCATCCATCTGGCGCGGCGCGTCAGCCCCGGCAGGAGCGAAGCGCCACCCCCCGCCGCGGTGGCGCAGACCGCCCCGGGCGAATAGGAGCGGTTCGAGCCGTCGGCGCTTCGCGATCATCCGCTTAGGGAAGGCATCGAACTGCGGCATGCGCCCGGCGGAGATCTCTCACAAGGGTACCCCGTTCCTCCTCGCTTGCACGGCGTGGGCGCGCCGTCGTCCTTGTCCCAAGCCTTGGCGAAGCGGCGAGAAATTGCCGCAAGCCAGAGCCTGAGGTTCTGGCCGGTCGCGTCCCGCCGTCAGAGGCCGTTGCGGACTTCGCCGGTTTGCGGATCAAGCAGCTGCGGCAACAAATTGGACGGGCCTCGAAATCAAACATACCCGTGATCGCGCCGGCGATGCTGTCGAACGAGGCCTGAGCTTCCGGCGGATCGCCCGTGGGAGTCCCATTCGGGTGATCGAGCGAGTCGATGCGGCCCGTCTCCCAATTGTCCTCGATGAAGCCCAGGATCGAGGTCGTGTCGGTGATGGTGTGGCCGACATAGTTGCGTCTCGCGAAGGGCGGGATCACCAGCATCGGAAGCCGCTGGCCATTACCGCATCGGTCGTTGAAGGCGGTCGGCGCAAGGGGGAGAGATGCGGTGACAAAGGGCGACGTCAGCGCCGGCTGCTGACCGCAAAGGTGGTCGAGACTCGCATCATTCGACTGGCTGACGATCGGCAGCACGACATGATCCTACCAGCCGTCGGAATCGTCGTAGGTGATCATGATCGCCATCTGCGCGCATTCCGGAATTGTCTGCAGCTGGTTGATGGTCTCTACGGGGGAGGTCCGAACACCGTCGCATCCCACACCGCATCGTCCATCGACACCACGGGAACAGCAGATCGGACTCGATCTGCTCCATCAACTGCCGTTCACCGTGTAGCAGGCTTGCAGCGGCAGTGCCCGCAGCAGCCGCTTCGGCGGGATCGAGGGACGGCCGTCGCGCGCATAGAGCTTCTTGAAAGCGCGCGACAGACGCTCCAGCACTGTGTCGACAAGCCCTCGGATGCCCGCAATGTACGGTCCGCGGGAATGCGCTGCTCCAGCCACACAAGGCTGAAGAGTTCGTCCGACCGCTCGTCGACGCCCCGCATAAATCCGCCTCGCCTGGCGCAACCGAACTGCACACCACAATGCTGCACAGTGCCTCTCGCTCGGCAAGCAGGCGGCGCAGGACAGCCACATATGCCGCGCCGGTCAGCGCGAGCCGGATCGCCAAGGACCAGCCACAAGGCACGAGAGCCAGCGGCATGGCGATCAGCAGGAAAATAGGCGGGTAGAACCAGGCGAAGTCGGGAATATCCGAGCGACCGACTGCACGCTGCTCGGCGGCCCGGTGCTGCTCCGGATCGTAGGCCCGCGGCGGGAGTCCCGCAGAACGCAAGGGAGGACGCGGCCCAGAAGGTCACGAAGTCGCTGCCGAACGGCTTGGCGCGCGGATCGTTCAACACGTCACCGGCGCAAACCCATGCGCTCGCGATGATTGCGAAGGCGAGGACGACGATCTTCGAATAGGCGACTGCTCGGCGTCGAACCGGGCCAAGCCGCATCGCGCATCAAGCGACGCCCGCCGACGAACTTGGACTTGTCGCGGTCATATGCCCTGCGTTCTATCCGCGCCTGAGCGATGGTCAACCGGCAGAGCATATCGATCGAGCGGCGAATTGGCTTAAGCGTCCTCCCACCGACGTAGAAGGCCCGCTCTCCGGCGAAACCTCGCAAACGGTCTCCGCGCCAGAAGGAGGTGAGCCTCTGCTCGTGACCGCGGGCCTTGCCGCCCGACGCTTCTTTCAGGCAGCGGCGCAGCTTGGCGCGTTGAGCGATCGGGCCGATCTACCCGGCGCCTACGGCAGGCGGGCGATCTCAAGATGCCGCAGCGTGAAGCCGTGGCGCTCGGCGAGCAACTCGCCGACGCGGCGGCGGTGGCAGTTCCGCCAATCCGCTTCGTAGCAGAGCAGGCAGCTCGGCGCGTCGGCCGCCAGCGCCGCCGCCTGCGCCAGCGCGTGCTCCGCTTGGGGGGTGGCGAGCCTCGCCTCCACGATCTGCCAGAAGCGCGGCCATTGCCGCTTTCGGTTCGCCTCGCGGCCCTCGGCCGGCGTGCCGAGCGCTTGCAGATGCACATAATCGAGACCCTGCGTTTCCAGCCCTGCCTGGAGCTGGCGCTTGGAGAAACCGGGGCGGCGCGACAAGGGCCGGTCGCGCACATCGACGACGCGGCGGATTCCGGCGGCGGCGAGCGCCGCCAGTATCTCGGCTTGGCTCGCCTTCTCATACCCGATGGTGCAGAGCGGGCGCGTGCCCATTTCAGCTCCGCCAGCGCAGCACGCGGTCTTTCACCGGGTTGACGAAGGGCCGGCGCTCGGCGCGCGCGCGCGCATATTCGTTCTTGAGCCGGTAATACCAACGCGCCTGGGTGTCGGCGTCGTTGATCAGCAGCAGGCTCGGCTGGTGGCTGAGTCCCTGCGCCTGCAGCGCCATGATGTCGCGGTCCTGGCGCAGGAAGGCGCGCACGAAGGCTCGCAGCAGCGCCTTCAGCGGCGTGAGGTACGGCACGCTCCACCAGATGGCGTGGTTGACCTCGCATTGGTTGTCGGACAGCGGCGTCACCGCGGTGAGATTGACCACCGCATGCCGACCGGCTCCGATATGCTCGATGCGCAGGCTCGGCAGGCGGAAGACGATCTCGGTCTCGGGCGCGCCGCCGAGCAGCCGGTAGGCGTTGGAATTGCGCGACGGCGCGTGGCGCAACATGGTAAAGCCGTAAGGCGAGGCGGCGAAGGCCTTCGCCTTCTCGTGAATCGACCGCCGCCCGCGCCACCACCAGGCGTGATGCACGAAAGGGCCATGCGCCGGGTCCATCAGTCCCACCACCGCATGATCGATGCTGCAGGGGAAGCGCATGCTCTCGAAGAGATCGGGCGCGCGCTCGCCGATCTCGGGCAGCACCGGCACCTCCGGCGCGCCCTCCGGATCCTCGCCGAAATAGACCCAGACATTGCCTTGTAGCTCGCGCGCCGGATAGGCCTTGACGCCGATGCGCGCGATGTCGAGCTCCTGGCCTGGGACGAGCGAGGGGATGCCGGTGCATTTCCCCGCGGTGTCGAAGCGCCAGCCGTGATAGCAGCACTCCACCTCGCGCCCGTCGAATCGGCCGCAGGACAGCGGAATGCCGCGATGCGGACAGATGTCGCGCAACGCGAACACCATCCCGTCATCGCCGCGGCCAAGCAGCAGCGGCTCGCCCATCAGCGTCTTCGCCTGCATGCGCCCCCGCGCAAGCGCGGCGCCGGGCAGCGCGAAATACCACATCTCGCGCAGAGGCAAGGCGCTGTCGGGTTCCATAGCGGCCGGAGCTTAGCCGCGCGCCCCCAAAGGCGGAAGCGTCTTCGGCCCATGGCGGCGAGAATGCTGCCGATCGAGTCCGGCTGCAGTTGAGAAGCGCTCGCAATTGCCAGAGGAACGGCCATCTTAAGCGTTAGATAAGCGGCTTCGGGTTAGCTTGGCTGGCCGCGAGCCGGAGGATGGCCGGGTTGCGCCGCACCATCCTGGGCGCGCCCTCCGCTCGGGCAGAGCGAGTTAGTCCCCGAGGTGTAATGATGGACGATGTACGCGCCGCAAACTTGCCGGCGGCCGGCTATGCTCTGGAAGACCTCGCGGTTGGCATGACCGCCGCCTACGAGCATGTCGTCACCGAGCAGGATGTGGTCAAATTCGCCGACATCTCCGGCGATCGCAACCCGGTGCATCTCGACGAGGCCTATGCCCGCGCTACCCGCTTCAAGGGCCGCATCGTCCACGGCATGCTGTCGGCGAGTTTCTTCTCCACCACCATCGCCTCGCGGCTCCCCGGCCCCGGCACGATCTATCTCACGCAGAATCTGAGCTTTCGCGCCCCGGTGCGCATCGGGGACCGGGTCGAGGCGCGGGTCACCGTCATCGACGTCATCCGCGACAAGGCGCGGGTCCTGCTCAAGACCGTCTGCAAAGTCGGAGCGACGGTGGTGATCGACGGCGACGCGCTGGTCATGGTGCCGCCGCGCGGCTGAGCCGACGGCTTGCACCTATCCTTGCTGCCTCGGGCGCGATATTTTCGCCGCCGGCAGCGAGGAGCTCGAACCCGGACTCATGCGCATCTTCCGCCACGACAAGGTGGCCCCCGGCGAGCGCGGCGCGGTGGTCGCGCTGGGCAATTTCGATGGCGTCCATCTCGGCCATCAGCGCGTCATCGGCGAGGCCACGGCGATCGCGCGCCAAGCCGGCGCGCCCTCGGCCGTGCTCACTTTCGAGCCGCATCCGCGCAGCGTCTTAAGGCCGCAGGATCCGCCTTTCCGCTTGACGCCGTTTCGCGTCAAGTCGCGTCGCATCGAGGCACTCGGCGTCGACCTCCTCTTTACCCTCCATTTCGACCTCGACTTCGCCCGGCGGAGCGCTGAGGATTTCGTCGAAAGCGTGCTGGTCCGCGGCCTCGGCGCGCGCCATGTCGTGGTCGGCTACGATTTCGTCTTCGGCCATCAGCGCCGCGGCAACGCGGCGCTGCTCGCCGAGCGCGGCGCTGCGCTGGGCTTCGGCGTCGACATCGTTGCCCCGGTGCAGATCGCGACCGGCACCGCCTATTCCTCGACGCAAATCCGCGAGCATCTCCTTGCCGGGCGGCCGCGCGAGGCGGCGCTCCTGCTCGGGCGCTTCTGGGAGATCGACGGCCGGGTCGAGCGCGGCGACCGGCGCGGCCACACCATCGGCTTTCCCACCGCCAACCTCTTCCTGCAGGATTACCTGCGTCCCGCCGCCGGCGTCTATGCCGTGCGTGCCGGGCTGGCCGAGGGTGGCGGCACGCGCTGGCTCGATGCGGTCGCCAATTTCGGCAACCGTCCCACTTTCGGCGGCACGGATCTCCGCCTCGAAGTGCATTTGTTCGATTTCTCGGGCGATCTCTACGGCCGGCATCTCCGCGTCGCGCTCATCGATCATCTCCGCCCCGAGCGCAAGTTCCCGGGCATCGACGGGCTCAAGGCGCAGATCGCCGCCGATGTCGCCCAGGCGCGCGCATTGCTGCAGGCGCTGCCGGCCTTCAAGCATACCGATTCGGACATTTCATTTCCTCGGCGATGACGATTTGCAGAGGTGGTGAATTATCTGTCGGGACAATATATTGGCGCGCAAATTTTTCTTTTCGCCGGCGAATTTAATTTTTTATAGAGAAAATCCATGGCGGCCTCGTTTATTCAATGTGGTGGCGCCGTCGCGGGCGCGACGATTATCTTGACGATTGCGCGCGCAGTTCCGATATTTGGCGGCGCAAAAGGTACCGCTCGAGCGGCGTCTTAATTTCCGTTAATCGTGGAGAATGGGTATGGCGAGAAAGAAAGATCGCGACATTGCCTGGGAAAGCGCTCCGACCATTCGGGGAAAGAATCCGCGCGCTTGGCGTCGTGACAGTCGGGGCAACCGCATCCGCTACGGCTCGTTCGAGACCCGCGGCAAATATGCCTGGACGCTCGAGCGGGGCAAGCCCGTGAGCATCGCCGGCAGCGCCTGACCTTTTCGGAGATCAGCCCAGCAAGACTCCGGGATCGGGACGAGCGAAACGCCCGTCCGCGATCGTCTCGCAGCGCGCCGCCGTTCTCGACGCTCGGGTACCTCCGGTCGCAATCGCCTGGGCATATCAGAGTGCGCGCGGCGAGGCGCGCGCGTCGCCGCAGGGCTTGCCGGCGCTGCCCCGCGGCCCATGCGAGCATGATACTCCGCTATCCCTTCGATTGACGCCTTTCCGCCGCGCCCTTATGGTCTCGGCCATGGTCATGGCAGGGCGGCGGGAGGATCTGCGAATCAGCCGCCCGGTCCTCGGCTGAGGGTCGGGAACACGCCGGCTTGTCCCATCCTCGCGCCGCCCGCTTCCGGCGCGCCCCACGGAATCCGCTAAGGCCATGGCCAAGGATTACAAAGCAACCATCTTTCTGCCGCGGACCGATTTTCCCATGCGCGGCGACCTGCCCAAGCGCGAGCCGGCGCTGCTGGAGCGCTGGGCGAGGCTCGATCTCTGGCGCCGTCAGCGCGAAATCGCCGCCGGGCGCCCCAAATTCATCCTGCATGACGGGCCGCCTTACGCAAACGGCAACATCCATCTCGGCACCGCGCTCAACAAGATTCTGAAGGACGTGGTCAACCGCGCCCAGCACATGCTCGGCAAGGATGCGATCTATGTCCCGGGCTGGGACTGCCATGGCCTGCCCATCGAATGGAAGATCGAGGAGGAGTACCGCGCCAGGAAGCAGTCGAAGGACGAAGTGCCGGTGGTCCGCTTCCGCCGCGAGTGCCGTGACTTCGCCGCTCATTGGCTCGCCGTCCAGCGCGAGGAATTCAAGCGCCTCGGCGTCATCGGCGATTGGGACCATCCCTACACCACGATGTCCTTTGCCGCCGAGGCGCAGATCGCGCGCGAGATCGGCAAGTTCGCGATGAATGGCGGGCTCTATCGCGGCTCGAAGCCGGTGATGTGGTCGGTGGTCGAGCGGACCGCGCTGGCCGAGGCCGAGATCGAGTATCACGATCACAGCTCGACCACGGCCTGGGTGCGCTTTCCCGTGGCGACGCCGTCGCGCCCCGAGCTTGCCGGCGCCGCGGTGGTGATCTGGACGACGACTCCCTGGACCTTGCCAGGCAACCGCGCCATCGCCTACGGCGCCGAGATCGACTATGTGCTGGTCGACGTCGTCCGTGCCGAGGAGGGCAGCCTCACCAGCATCGGCGACAAGCTGCTGGTGGGCCTGCGGCGCTGGCCGGAGGTGGAGAAGGAGCTGCGCGTCGGCGGCGTAGTGCTGGCGGCGTTCACGGGCGGCGAACTTGCCGGCACCGTCTGCCGTCATCCGCTGCACGGGCGCGGCTATGATTTCGCCGTGCCGCTGCTGCCCGGCGATTTCGTCACCGACATCGACGGCACCGGCTTCGTCCATATCGCGCCCGGCCATGGCGCTGACGACTGGGAGCTCGGACAGAGGCACGGCATCGAGGTGCCGCAGACCGTCTCTGACGACGGCACCTATTATCCGCACGTGCCGCTGTTCGCCGGCCGGCACGTCTACCGGCCCGATGGCAAGACCGGCGATGCCGACCGAGCCGTGATCGCTGCCATCGCCGAGGCGGGCGGGTTGCTCGCGCAAGGCACGCTCGTCCATTCCTATCCGCATTCCTGGCGCTCCAAGGCGCCGCTGATCTTCCGCAACACGCCGCAATGGTTCATCTCCATGACGGCGAACGGGCTCAGGCGCAAGGCGCTCGAGGCGATCGCCGCCACGCGCTGGATCCCGCCTCAGGGCGAGAACCGCATCCGCTCGATGATCGAGACGCGGCCCGATTGGGTGGTATCGCGCCAGCGTGCCTGGGGCGTGCCGATCGCCGTCTTCGTCGACAAGCGCTCGGACGAGTTGCTGCGCGACCAGGGCGTGATCGATCGCATTGCCGAGGCCTTCGAGCGCGAAGGCGCCGATGCCTGGTACACCGCCGACCCCAAGGTGTTTCTCGGCCCCGACCGCGACCCGGCCGACTACGAGCAGGTCAAGGACATTGTCGATGTCTGGTTCGACAGCGGCTCGACCCATGCCTTCGTGCTGGAGACACGGCCGGATCTGCAATGGCCGGCCACGCTCTATCTCGAAGGCTCCGACCAGCATCGCGGCTGGTTCCATTCCTCTCTGCTGGAATCCTGCGGCACGCGCGGCCGCGCGCCTTACGAGGCGGTGCTGACGCACGGCTTCACGCTCGACGAGCAGGGGCGCAAGATGTCGAAGTCGGTCGGCAACTTCATCGCGCCGCAAGAGATCGTCGACCAGAGCGGCGCCGACATCCTGCGCCTTTGGGTGGTCTCGACCGACTACACCGAGGACCAGCGCATCGGCCCCGAGATCCTGAAATACCAGGCCGACGCCTATCGCCGGCTGCGCAACACGCTGCGCTACCTCCTGGGCAATCTCGCCGGCTTCGCCGAGAGCGAACGCGTGGCGCCCGCGGCAATGCCCGAACTCGAGCGCTTCGTGCTGCACCGCCTCGCCGAGCTCGACGCGCTCGTGCGCCGCGCGGCCGAAGCTTACGACTTCCACACTATGTTTTCGGCGCTCCATATATTCTGCGCCGTCGACCTCTCCGCCTTCTATTTCGATGTGCGCAAGGACGCGCTTTATTGCGATCCGCCCCACGCGCTGCGTCGGCGTGCCGCGCGCACCGTGCTCGACCGCGTCTTCGACTGTCTTGCACGCTGGCTGGCGCCGGTGCTGTGCTTCACCGCCGAGGAGGCCTGGCTCAGCCGCCATGGCGATGCGGCCGCAACCAGCGTCCATCTCGAGACCTACGCTGATGTGCCGGCAGAATGGCGCGATGATGCGCTCGGCGCGAAATGGACGCGCGTCCGCGAGCTGCGCCGTGTCGTCACCGGCGCGCTCGAGCTCGAGCGCGCGCAAAAGCGCATCGGCTCCAGCCTGCAGGCGAGCGTCGCCGTCCATGCCGGGGCCGACGACATCGCGGCGCTCGCCGGCCTCGACCTGGCCGAGATCTGCATCACTTCCGAGGTCATGCTCAGCGCCGCGCCGGCGCCCGCTGGCGCCTTCACGCTCCCCGATGTCGCCGGCGTCGCGGTGACGGTCGGATTGGCGCCCGGCGAGAAATGCCAGCGCTGCTGGCGCGTCCTGCCGGAGGTGGCCACGCTTGCCTCCCATCCCGACCTCTGCCGGCGCTGCGCCGACGCGGTGGTGGAGGCGGGCTGATGTTCGGGCGTGGGCTCGCCGTGGCGGCAGTGGTGGCGCTCGCCGACCAGCTCGCCAAGGGGTGGATCCTGGCGCTCTTTTCCACCCGCCCGCCGGGCAGCGTCCTGCCACTGGCCAGATTTTTCAATTTGGCGCTGACCCGGAACCGCGGCATCAGTTTCGGCCTCTTCAACAATGCCGCTGCTCTCAACACGATCATCTTCACCGTTCTCGCGGCGGCGATCGTCGGCTGGCTGCTGGTCTGGCTGCAGCGGACGCGCGAAGGGCTGATCGCGCTCGCCATCGGCCTCGTCATCGGCGGCGCCGTCGGCAACGTCATCGACCGGCTATGGCGCGGTGCGGTGGTCGATTTTCTCGACTTCCATCTCGGTCAGTGGCATTTCTACGTCTTCAACCTGGCGGATGCGGCGATTTCCGTCGGGGTCGGCCTCATGCTGCTGGACAGCTTGCTTGCGCGCTCCAGAGCGACTAATTAGGCGGGCTGGAGCATAGGATCGGTGTCGATGCGTCATTCCGCGGGTCTCGTCTCCGTCGTCGCGCTGGCCGCGCTGTCGCTTGGCGGCTGCGAAAGTCTCGAGCGCGCTTTCGGCTTGGA
>JASHRZ010000026.1 GCA_030037055.1 Alphaproteobacteria bacterium | reverse complement strand
TCAACATGCGGCCGATCGAGCTGCCGGTGGTGGAGGGCAACACCGTCACCCGCCAGGTCGGCCTGTTGCTGTCGCTGGAACTCGCCGAAGGCCATCGCAAGAGCGAGGTGAGCAAGAAGGATCGCGAGATCACCGACGCCTTCATCACCGAGCTTTACCGCATCTATGGCTGGCGCAGCGGCGCCGTGCAGGTAGTGAACGAGGCGCTGATCAAGCGCCGCCTGCAGGCGGCCGCCGACCGCGTCTTGGGCCCGGGCGTGGTGCATGCCATCCTCATCCGCCAGCTCGTCGAGCAGGAGCGCTAGCCTCAGGGTGCGCCGCGCGAAAGGCGGCGGTCAGGGTCAATCCAAGGCGAGCCGTTAAAGCGCGGCAATCAGGCAATGCGCGCCACAATCTCTCCCATCCGGCTGGTGTCATAGCCACACGGCCGCCGCACCTCGCCGGCAAAGCGGCCGGAATTGACCGTTGTCAGCAACGCCTCAACCGGTGCGGCGGCGAGCTCGCTCTCAGATCACCAGCTCGTAGCGTTCTCGCCGCAGGGGGAGAAAGCCGAGCCCATAGGCATCGGCAGCGACCTGCAGTGTGAGGCCGAGATCGGCCTGGCCGGCCGCGATCACTGCGGCGACCGCGCGATGGCCCGGTGCCTCGTTGCGGTAGCCGATGACGCGCGTGCCGTCGATTCCGAACTCCATCAGTGCCCTGTCAAGCATCATGCGCCGGCGGCGCCAGCTTCGCGATTGACCAGGCGCAGACCGGGCCGCGCCAGATTGAATGACCGCTCTCCATCGTGGAAGCTCGGACCGACATAGAGCGCGCGGTCCCGCCTCCGTCGGTTCCGTGCCATACTGGCGGCGCACTGCTGAGCATCGCGGCAAGCAGGAGGGGCCATGCTGATCTTCCGACAACTCCTCGATCTGCAATCATCGACATACACCTATCTGCTCGCCGATGCCGAGGCCGGCGAGGCGGTGCTGATCGATCCCGTGTTCGAGCAGATGCGTCGCGACGCGGCGCTGATCGGCGAGCTTAGCCTCAAGCTGCGCTGGACGCTGGAGACGCATGTCCACGCCGACCACGTCACCGCGGCCTGGCTGCTGAAAGAGCGCCTCGGCAGCGCGATCGCGCTCGGGGCCGAGAGCGACGCAGAAGGCGCTGACCGCTATCTCCGGCACGGCGACCGCGTCGCCTTCGGCAAGCGCTCTCTCTCGGTGCGCGCGACGCCTGGCCATACGGCGGGCTGCGTCAGCTATGTGCTCGACGACAAGCGCATGGCGTTTACCGGCGACTGCCTGCTGGTGCGCGGCTGCGGGCGGACCGATTTCCAGGGCGGTGACGCGCGCGCGATGTACCGCGCCGTGCACCAGCAGCTCTTTAGCTTGCCCGATCACTGCCTGCTCTATCCCGCGCACGATTATCGCGGCATCACCGTCACCTCGGTCGGCGAGGAGCGGCGCCTCAACCCGCGCCTCGGCGGCAATCTCAGCGAGGATGATTTCGTCGGCTACATGCAGAATCTCGGCCTGCCGCATCCCAAGCAGATGGCAATCGCCGTTCCCGCCAATCGGCGCTGCGGCCGGCCGGAGCAGGGCGCGGCGATGGCGGCGCAGCCGAGCTGGGGGCCGCTGGCCCTCACCTTTGCCGGCATCTGGGAAATAGAGCCGCACTGGGTGGCGGAACATCTGAGGGAGCTGCAGCTCGTCGATGTCCGCGAGCCCGCCGAGTTCGAAGGTCCGCTCGGCCATCTCCCAGACGCCCTGCTGCTGCCGCTGGGCAGGCTTCAGGAGGAGCAGCAGCGCTTGTCGCCGGAGCGGCCGATCGTAACCATATGCCGGGCGGGCGGGCGCTCCGCGCAAGCCACCGTCATCCTGCAGCGCGCCGGCTTCACCAAGGTGGCGAATTTGGCCGGCGGCATGCTGCGCTGGCGCGACCAGGGGCTCGCAGTCATCGGCGGCAGCGAATAGCAGACACGGGGGCGTCCCGGCGCTCTCCGGGTTGCCTCGGCCGCGCTCTTCTGGCATGTTCCGCGCGCTTTTCGTCGGGGACATCTCACAATCGAATAACCGAAGGGTTCGAAGGATGAATGCCTATCTGGTCGTCGTTGCCGGCGGCGTGCTGGCGCTGCTTTATGGCGCCTGGACGAGCCGCCAAGTGCTCGCCGCCGATGCCGGCACGGCGCGGATGCAGGAGATCTCCGCCGCCGTGCAGGAGGGCGCACAGGCCTATCTCAACCGGCAATACCGCGCCATCGCCGTCGTCGGCGCGATCATCTTCCTGATCCTTCTGGCGACCCTCGGCTGGCGCAGCGGCCTGGGCTACCTGGTGGGCTCGGTGCTGTCGGGCGCGGCCGGCTATATCGGCATGAACGTCTCGGTGCGCGCAAATGTGCGCACGGCGCAGGCGGCGCGCCAGGGGCTGGCCGCCGGCCTTGCCATCGCCTTCAAGGCAGGGGCGGTCACCGGCCTGCTGGTGGTCGGGCTCGGCCTGCTCGGCGTCTCGCTCTACTACTTCTTCCTGCGCTGGTCGCTGCCGGCAGGCGACACGCGCGGCATTCTCGAATCGCTGGTGGCGCTGTCCTTCGGCGCCTCGCTGATCTCGATCTTCGCGCGGCTGGGCGGCGGCATCTTTACCAAAGGCGCCGATGTCGGCGCCGACCTCGTCGGCAAGGTCGAGGCCGGCATCCCCGAGGACGATCCGCGCAACCCCGCCGTCATCGCCGACAATGTCGGCGACAATGTCGGCGATTGCGCCGGCATGGCGGCCGATCTGTTCGAGACCTATGCCGTGACCATCGTCGCCACCATGCTGCTCGCCAACATCTTCTTCGACGAGCCGCTGCGCACGACGATGATGGCGCTGCCGCTGATCATCGGCGCGGTGTGCATCCTCGCCTCGGTGATCGGTACCTTCTTCGTCCGTCTCGGCGCCGGCGGCGGGGTCATGGCGGCGCTCTACAAGGGGCTGATCGTTTCGGGCGTGGTCTCGGCGGCGCTGATCGCCGGGGTCTTGGCCCATCTCGTCGGCTTCGGCGGTGCGCTGGCGATGAAGGGCGGCATCGCAAGCACGACCGGGGCCAGCCTCTTCGTCTGCGCCGTGGTCGGGCTGCTGGTGACGGGCCTGCTGGTCTGGATCACCGAATACTACACCTCGACCGCCTACCGCCCGGTGCGCAGCATAGCGCAAGCCTCAATCACCGGCCACGGCACCAACGTCATCCAGGGCCTGGCGGTGTCGATGGAAGCGACGGCGCTGCCGGTCATCGTCATCTGCGCCGGCATCATCGTGGCCTATCTCGTCGCCGGCCTCTTCGGCATCGCCGTGGCGGCGACCACCATGCTGGCGCTGGCCGGCATGATCGTGGCGCTCGACGCCTATGGCCCCGTCACCGACAATGCTGGCGGCATCGCCGAGATGGCCGACCTGCCGAAGGAAGTGCGCAAGACCACTGACGCGCTCGATGCCGTCGGCAACACCACCAAGGCGGTGACCAAGGGCTACGCCATCGGCTCGGCCGGGCTCGCCTCGCTGGTGCTGTTCGCCGCCTATACCAACGACCTCGCCTATTACTTCCCGAACGCGGCGGTGAGCTTCGTGCTGCAGAGTCCTTACGTCGTTGTGGGCCTGCTGGTGGGCGGGCTGCTGCCCTATCTCTTCGGCGCGCTCGGCATGACCGCGGTCGGCCGCGCCGCAGGATCGGTGGTGATCGAAGTGCGCCGGCAGTTCAAGGAGATCAAAGGCCTCATGGAAGGCACGGCCAAGCCCGATTACAGCCGGGCCGTCGACATGCTGACCCGGGCGGCGATCAAGGAGATGATCGCGCCCTCGCTGCTGCCGGTGCTTGCGCCAGTCGTGCTCTATTTCGTCATCGACGCCATCGGCGGTCCAGCGGCGGCGTTCAGCGCGGTGGGGGCGATGCTGCTCGGCACCATCGTCACCGGGCTCTTTGTCGCGATCTCGATGACCTCGGGCGGCGGCGCCTGGGACAACGCCAAGAAATACATCGAGGAGGGCCATCACGGCGGCAAGGGCTCCGACGCGCACAAGGCGGCGGTGACCGGCGATACCGTCGGCGACCCCTACAAGGACACCGCGGGCCCGGCCGTCAACCCGATGATCAAGATCACGAACATCGTGGCGATCCT
>JASHRZ010000327.1 GCA_030037055.1 Alphaproteobacteria bacterium | reverse complement strand
AGCAGCGTGATCCGCGGCGGCTCCAGCGCTTCGCGCAGCTCGCGCTCGATCTTGCGCCGCTCGTCGTCGACGGTGGTGCGCACCAGCCGCTCGCCCAGCGCCCCCACCGCTCCCTGGTCGATATCGAACTCCTGCGCCAGCAGCTTCAGGAAGCGCTCGCGTCCGGTGCTGTTGAGCGCCAGATAAGTACGGCCGAGATCGGCGGCGCGCGCCCGCGCCGAGACGGCGCCGCCGCGCGCTTCGAGGCATTCGCGCAGCTGATGGCGGAGCTGCTCCGCATCATCGCGCGAGAGCTCCGGCCGCGGCGAACGGTTGAGCGCGCCGCGCGCCTGGGCGGCGATGTCGCGCCAGGCGGTGCGCAGCGAGCGCAGATTGTCGAGCGTGCGGTCGACGACGACGTCGAGAAAGCTGTTGCGGTCGCTCATGAGCCCTTCCGATACAGACAGCCTCGTCCACTGGCAAGCAGCGAGAGGCCGTGCCCGCGAGGAGTGTTCACTCCGTCGGCGCGGCCGCACCCATCCCTTTCAGTCCGTGCAGCGTCTGCGGCAGCGTCTCGACGATATCCTCGGCGATAAGTCCGGGCCCGAAGCGCTCGGCGGCGTCGCCATGCAGCCAGCAGGCGGCGCAAGCGGCGCGGAAGGGATCGAGCCCCTGCGCCAAGAGCCCGGTGATGAGTCCGCTCAGGACGTCGCCGCTGCCGGCGGTGGCAAGCTCGGGCGGGGCGTTGGCATTGATGACGGCGCGGCCGTCGGGCGCGGCGATGACGCTGTCGGCGCCTTTGATCAGTACCACCGCGCCGCTCTGGCGCGCCGCTTCGCGGGCGCGCGCGAGCTTGTCGCCGGGGACGGCGAAGAGCCGCCGGAACTCCCCCTCATGCGGCGTCATCACGCAGGGTCCAGCGATTGCAGCGAACAGCGTTTCCGGCGCATCGGCGAAGACGGTGAGCGCGTCGGCATCCAGCACCACGGCGCGGCGCGTCCCCAGCGCGGCCAGCGTCCGCTCACGCGTCTCCTCCGTCACGCCGGCGCCGGGACCGATGAGCAGGGCGTTGCGCCTGCCATCGCCGAGCAGCGCGTCGAACGCCTCCGGTGCTGCGACCGGCTGCACAATGACGCCGGTGAGCGAGGCGGCGTAGACCGGCCAGGCGCCGGCCGGCGCCGCCAGCGTGACCAGGCCCGCGCCGATGCGCAACGCGGCCCGCGCGGCAAGCCGCGCCGCGCCGGTCATTACCGCGCCGCCGACGATGAGCGCGTGGCCGCGCTTGTATTTGTGCGTCTCCAGACGCGGCCAGGGATAGGCGTCCAGCCACAGCGTCGGGCCGTTCTCATGCGTCCGGGGCGCGATCGCCGCCAGTACGCGCGCGGGAATCCCGATATCCACCAGCACCACCTCGCCCACAAGCACCCGTCCCGGCAGCAGCAAATGGCCGGGCTTCTTGCGGAAGAAGGTTACCGTCACGGTGGCCGGCGCGGCGGCGCCGCGCACTGCGCCGCTGGCGCCGTCGAGCCCGCTCGGCACGTCGACGGCGACGACCGGAAGCCCGCTTGCCGCCATCGCCTCGATCGCCGCCCGCGCGGCGCCGTCGACATCGCGCGACAGGCCCGCGCCGAAGATAGCGTCCACGACGAGCCCGGCGCCTTGCAGCAGCCCGGCATCGAGCGCCGACACCGGCTCGGGCCAGAGCGCGGCGTGATGCTCGGCATCGCCGGTGAGCGCGGCGCGGTCGCCGAGCAGGCCGAGCCGTACCGGCCAGCCGGCGGCGGCGAGATATCGGGCGGCGACAAAGCCGTCGCCGCCATTGTTGCCGGGCCCGCACAGCACCGCGACCGGGCGCGGCGACCAGCGCTCCAGCACGGTTTCGGCGACGGCTCGGCCGGCGGTCTCCATGAGTTGCGTGCCGGCCACGCCGCCGGCGATCGCGGCGCGGTCCGCCATTGCCATCTCGGCGGGCGTCAGCAGGGCATTGTCGTCGGCGCTCGGCATCCCGATCTCTGCAGGCATTTGCGGCACCGTGCCAGTTCGCCGGCGCCGCCGCAATCCCGCTCGCCGCGGCGGCGCTTGACGCTGGCCGGCTCGGCGCGGTAGGAGCACGCGCTGGCGGCGGGTGTAGCTCAGTTGGTTAGAGCGCCAGATTGTGATTCTGGATGTCGTCGGTTCGAATCCGATCACTCGCCCCAATTTCCCAATGAGTTACGAGCTCTGTTTAACCTCGGGCAGAGTTGTGTGCGAACGGCCTGCGAGGCTAGTGGCCGGCCAACCGCAGCTTAAGCCGCAGCCGCAGGCAGGCCCTGTCGGACCGCGACGCTGATCAATCGTAGCCTATCCTATTTGAGGAAGCCCTCGGGATCGCTCTCGCTCGCTGGCGGTTGCCCGAAAGCGACCGGGACGACGGTGACCTGCTTGAGTTTGCCATCGCGCTTCAGAAGGTGCTTCAAGGTCTCGGTCACTTTCACCAGCTTGCGCGCAGGCGTCGGCGGATGCGGCCCGCGCAGATCATTGCGCGCCTTGCTGCGTTCGTCGACATCGCAATCGCCTACATCGCCAAAGCAATCGCCGTGGCCGAAGATGTGGAAGGAGCCCGCATAGCCCTCGTCGAGAGTGCGTGGCGTGTCGGCATTGGCGTCGGGGTTCTTGGCATGCGGGCAAAATAGATGTACCCGCGATTGTCCTGGAGCGCCATCGATTTGGTCATGACGTGCCGCCAAGCGGCAAGCTCGGTTGCCGATGGATTGGCAATAACTTGGCGGACAGCCACCGGCGGCTCGCCTCCCTGCGCAGGATTACACCTAAAACTGTGGCCATCGCAGCGCGTCGGCCTAGCGCCAATCGGAAATCGGGTTATTCGGCCGAGGTTCTTCCTCACACCACCGCCAACGGCGGCGTCCGGGCGACTTTCTCGCCGTGCTTCTGCCTGGCCCGAAGGGCCAAGGCGGCACGCAGAGGCCCGATTTGGCCCGGATTTTCCGAAGCTCGCGCGGTCGCCGTTGCCGAATTCCCCACAACCTGCCGCCGATGCAGCCTGCCAGCGCCCTTTCAGGGCGACGTCTCCCCCGTCCAGGGGCTGCGCAAGTGATGCGGCTGCCAGGCTTCGGGCCGGTCGAACACCCAGACCCAGTTCGACTGCCGCTCGCGGTTCGCGACCTGGATTATCAACCCGCACAGCGCGAGCACGGTCAGCAGCGCCAGAACCGGCGCGCCGTTGGACACTTTGCGCGCCCGGCGGCGTTGCGAGGCGAACGCGCGCGGCGACGAGGACACGGCCGGCGGCGGGACGGCAGCTGGCGGCGCTTCCGCCGCGGCCGTCTCGCTGCGGCGCTGCTCATGCGGCCGTGTCGCGACGTAGACGGTCCATTCGAAGAAGCCGCTTTTTTCCTCCTCCACCTGCAGCACGCGCACGGCGTCGAGCGCCTGCGTGCGCGCCAGCAGGAGCTTCGCGTCGTCGATCGCGGTCTGCTTGTCGAAAAAGATGCCGTCGATGAGCCAGCGGTTCTGCGCCAGCGTGTGCACCTCGAAATGCGGCATCCCGGAGTGTCTCAAGGCGATCTCCGATCGCAAGCCCTTGCGCATCATTATTATGGCGGCGGCGCTCAACGAGTGGTTAACAGAGCGACAATTCGCGGTTTCGCAACGCCTTTGCTGCGTCTTTTATCCGCTTGCATTTGCCGCGATCGTGCGCGCCTTTTGCCGCGCTTTGGGCCATACTCCGGCCATGCGACTGTCGACCCCATCGGGCGTTCCGCCCGAGAAGACACGGCTTACTGCGCCGCAGCTCAAGCGCGTGCTGCAGCTGCAGAAGCGCTATGTCGACGGCTGGTGGGGCGGCAGGCCCGCCGCGCTGGCGCATCACGATCTCAGCGGGCTCGACCTCGCCAATCAGGATCTCTCCGGCGCCGATCTCACCGGCGCCAATCTGCAGGGCTGCAAGCTCGACGGCGCACGCCTTGCCAAGGCCAATCTCTTCGTCGCCGATCTCCGCCTCGCCAGCCTCGCCGGCGCCGATCTCAGCAAAGCCGATCTGCGCGGCGCGCGGCTGTGGGGCGCGCGGCTCGAGCAGGCGCGGCTCGCCGACGCTGATCTGGGCGAAGGCGCGCTCTCGAGCCTCTATGCCGGCACGCCGCCGAACGAGCTTGGCTATGAGACGCGGCCCGCCGATCTGCAGTCGGTCCACGCCAAGGGCGCCGATTTCTCCGGCGCCAAGCTCTCCGGCGCCGCGCTGTCGATGGCCGAGCTTGCCGACAGCGTGCTGCGCCGCGCCGATTTCTCCAATGCCGATTTGCGCCGCACCGATCTCACCGGCGCCATCCTCGAAAGCGCCGATCTCAGCAACGCCAAGCTCAACGGCGCGGTGATGCGCGGCGCGGTGCTGTCGGACGCCAATCTGCACGGCGCAGAGCTGCGCGGCGTCGACATCACCGGCGCCATCATCGATCCCGGCGCGCTGCACGAGGCCATCGGGCGCGGCGAGCTGCGCGGGCCCGCCTTGCGCCGCATCGCTTCCGATCAACTGGCGAAGCTCCTGCGGCTCCACGCGCGATGGATCGACAGCGATGGAAACGAGGGCCAGCGCGCGGAGCTCACCGATGCCGATCTCAGCGGCCAGGATCTGCGCAACGTCAATCTCGCGCTCGCCGAGCTCACGCATGTGGCGCTGCGCGGCTCCAACCTCAGCGGCGCGTTGCTCGCCGCCTCGGACCTGTCGCTCGCGGATCTGCGCGAGGCCAATCTGAGCAGCGCCGATCTGCGCGGTGCAAGCCTGGCGCACGCCCATCTCGGCCGCGCCGTCCTCACCGGCGCCGATCTCGGACCGCTCGAGCACGTGGGCGCCGACGGAGTCGATATCGCCGCCAATCTCGAAGGCGCCAAGTTCTTCGGCGCCGACCTGCGCAAGGCGACGCTGCGCCAGGCCAAGGTCGACGCGGCGGATTTCGGCGGCGCGCTGCTCGACGATGTCGATTTCGCCGAGGTCGATCTCGCCCGGGCGCGGATCAATCGCAAGTCCGCAAAGTAGATCACGATCTCCTATCGACGCGCCGCCGCCGCGTCGGTCGGAGGCGGATTTTGTCTTGTCCGCCGCGCGCGGCGTGCGGGCTGGCCCGGCCGCCCGCCCGGTGAAAGCTGCCACGCCGGGAACCTGTCCACCGCCCTGCGGCCAAATCCCGCTTTTCCCGGCGCCGCAACGCTCCCTTGGCAGGAGGTCCGCCATGCGGGATATAGAGAGAAGGCACCGGGAGGATGCAACGACATGCTGACCATGGCGGGCCGCATGGCCCAACTCGGCACGGAGAGCGCCTTCGAGGTGCTGGCGCGCGCCAAGGCGCTCGAGGCCGAAGGGCGCTCGATCATCAATCTCGGCATCGGCCAGCCCGATTTCTCCACCCCCGCCCATATCGTCGAGGCCGGCCGCAAGGCGCTCGCCGACGGCCATCACGGCTACACCCCGGCGAACGGCATCCTGCCGCTGCGCGAGGCCGTGGCCGCCGATCTCCATCGCCGCTATGGCGTAAGCGTGTCGCCAGACCAGGTGCTGGTGGTGCCGGGCGGCAAGGTGACCATGTTCTTCGCCGCGATGATGTTCGGCGAGCCCGGCGCCGAGGTAATCTATCCCAATCCGGGCTTCCCGATCTATGAGAGCGCCATCCGCTTCTCCGGCGCGACGCCGGTGGCGATGCCGCTCTACGAGGCCAAGGGCTTCTCCTTCGACGCCGAAGAGGTACTGGCCAAGATCACGCCGCGGACGCGCCTTCTCATCCTCAACAGCCCCGCCAACCCCACCGGCGGCGCCGTGCCGAGAAGCGCGCTCGACCGGCTGGCAAGCGGTCTCGAGCGCCATCCCCATGTCGCGATCCTAAGCGACGAGATCTATAGCGAGATGATCTATGACGGCGCCGAGCATGTGAGCCTGCTCAGCTATCCGGCCTTGCGCGACCGCGTCATCCTGCTCGACGGCTTCAGCAAGACCTATGCAATGACCGGCTGGCGGCTCGGCTATGGCGTCTGGCCGGAGCTCCTCTTTGCCGCCGCCGAGCGGCTTGCCATCAACTGCCATTCCTGCGTCAACGCCGCCGCGCAATATGCTGGAATTGCAGCATTAACCGGCCCCAAGGAGGCCTCCCGTAAGATGCTTGCGGCTTTTGCCGAGCGCCGGTGCTACATCGTCGCCGCGCTCAACGCGCTGCCGGGTTTCCGTTGCGCCACCCCCGGCGGCGCGTTCTATGCCTTCCCCCATATCGCCGGCACCGGCTTCGACAGCCGCGCGCTGCAGTCGCGGCTGCTCGACGAAGCCGGCGTCGCCACCATCGCCGGCACCAGCTTCGGCGTGCATGGCGAGGGCTTTTTGCGTTTCTCCTACGCCACCGGTTTGCCCGCACTGGAAGAGGCGGTGGCGCGGATCGGCGATTGGCTGAGACGGCAAGTGACCGCGCGCACAAAGATTGCTTAACCCCAAATCATCTGCTTAACTTTTAAGCAGAAATGTCGCTTTTTCGATGAGGCGTTTCCGGCTAGCTTCGGCCTGGCTGCGGCAAGATGCCTCTGGCATGGCTCATGCTTGGGGAGGGCCAAGACAGCCCGGCGGCTGGCGCTGGGTCTTACGCAAAGGGCGTCAAGGCGGGAACCCATGAAGAAAGTCGAAGCCATCATCAAGCCGTTCAAGCTCGACGAGGTGAAGGAAGCCTTGCACGAGGTCGGGATCCAAGGCATCACCGTCACCGAGGCCAAGGGCTTCGGCCGGCAGAAGGGCCATACCGAGCTCTATCGCGGCGCCGAATACGTCGTGGACTTCCTGCCCAAGGTGAAGATCGAGGTGGTGATGGAGGACACACTGGTCGAGCGCGCGGTGGAGGCGATCCAGCACGCCGCCCATACCGGCCGCATCGGCGACGGCAAGATTTTCGTGAGCAGCATCGACGAGGCCATTCGCATCCGCACGGGGGAAAAGGGCAAGGACGCGATCTGAGGGACGATCGGCGTCAAGAGGCGCAGCCCCACCGACGCTCCGCGGCGGGCAATCCAAGGACCAGTCAACGACGGGAAAGAGGCTATGTCCGACATTCAAAAAGTCATGTCCATGATCAAGGAGCACGACGTCAAATTCGTCGATTTCCGCTTCACCGACCCGCGCGGCAAGTGGCAGCACTTGGCGCATCACGTGCGCACCATCACCGAGGATTTCCTCGCCGGCGGCGTCATGTTCGACGGCTCCTCGATCGCCGGCTGGAAGGCGATCAACGAGAGCGACATGCTGCTGATGCCGGATTGCGCTACCGCGGTGCTCGATCCCTTCGCGGCGCAGACTTCGCTGATCATCTTCTGCGACACGCATGAGCCGCTGACCGGCCAGCCCTACGGCCGCGATCCCCGCTCGATCGCCAAGAAGGCGGAAGCCTATCTCGCTTCAACCGGCATCGGCGACAAGGCCTATTTCGGCCCCGAGGCCGAGTTCTTCATCTTCGACGATGTCCGCTACAAGAGCAGTATGAACGGGGCGATGTACGAGATCGACAGCGACGAAGGCCCCTATGTCAGCGACAAGAAGTACCCCGACGGCAATACCGGCCACCGCCCGCCGATCAAGGGCGGCTATTTCCCGGTGCCGCCGGTGGACGGCCAGAGCGACATCCGCGCCGAGATGCTCTCGGTGATGGCGGATATGGGCCTCAAGGTCGAGAAGCATCACCATGAGGTGGCGCCGAGCCAGGCCGAGCTCGGCTTCGAGTTCGGCACCGTCGTCGGATGCGCCGACCACATGCAGATCTACAAATACGTGGTGCAGAACGTCGCGCACCAATACGGCAAGACCGCGACCTTCATGCCGAAGCCGATCAAGGGCGACAACGGCTCCGGCATGCATGTGCACCAGTCGCTGTGGAAGGGCGGCAAGCCGCTCTTCGCGGGATCGGGCTATGCCGACCTGTCCGACACCGCTCTCTATTACATCGGCGGCGTCATCAAGCATGCCAAGGCGATCAACGCCTTCACCAACCCCACCACCAACAGCTACAAGCGCCTCATCCCCGGCTTCGAGGCGCCGGTGCTGCTGGCCTATTCCGCGCGCAACCGCTCGGCCGCATGCCGCATTCCGATCGTCTCGAGCCCCAAGGCCAAGCGCGTCGAAGTGCGCTTCCCGGACCCGGCGGCCAATCCCTATACCGG
>JASHRZ010000326.1 GCA_030037055.1 Alphaproteobacteria bacterium | reverse complement strand
ATGCGACCCGCCGGCACGCTTTCGGCAAGCGCCTCCTCGACCATCAGGGGCTGCGCTGGTCGCTGGTCGATGTCGCGGCCGATCTCGAGGCGGCGCGACTCCTCACCTGGCGCGCCGCGGAGATCATCGCCGTGGGCCGCGAGGCTGTGCTCGAAGCGGCGCTCGCCAAGAAATTCGCCGTCGAGATGGCGCAGCGCCGGCTCGGCCAATGCATGCAGGCGATGGGCGCCGAGGGCCTGCGCGAGGAGCATCCGATCGGCCGCCACATCGCGCTCGCCCGCATTGCCGGCTATGTCGACGGCACCACCGAGATCCAGAACGAGCGCGTCGGCGCGCTGCTGGAACGGACCTATCTTCAGAGCGGCTCGACATCGTAGCGCCGGCGGAGGCTCAGCATATCTGGCGTGCCGATGATCGCGTTGAGACCGGCTAAGTCCAGCATGGCACCGGCTGTTCCTGGTCGAAAGCCTCGGCAGGATCGCGTCCTCGCGAGGAAGACCTCGTAAGTGTAGAACAAGTTCTTCGCCTGCGTGCGCTTCTTCAGCTTGAGCGCCGCCGGCTTCTTGGGATTGTACCAGCCGTTGCAGTCCATGATGTAGCGGGCCGCGTCGGGGAACTCCTTCGCGAATCTGGGTAGATCGCCTTGGGCCGCAGTTTCTGCTGCAGCATGGTGCGGGCGAGGATCACGGACTCGTTGTAATCGTTCGCGGGAATCACGATGTCGGGCTTCTTCGCCTCGATTGTGAGCACGATGTTGTTGAAGTCGAGGGTCGGATGCTTGATCGCGTCCAGCACCTCAATGCCGATGTCCGGCAGCGCCTTGGCGAGAAGGCCGGCGGTGCCGGCGCCGAAGGCGGAATCCTCGTGCACGATGATCGCGGTCTTGGCGGGATTGCCCGCGGCGGCGTTGAGGTCCTTCAGCGCGTCCACGGCCGTCTTCACGAAGACGCCGTGGCCCGGGCTGAAGCGGAAGGTATTGGCGAGGGCGGCCGTGACGATGCGGTCGTCGGTGCCGACATCGACCACATAGGGGATGCCGTGCTTTCGCCGCAGCTTGTGTGGTGGCAAGCCAGATGAAGCTGGCATAGCCGCCGATCGTCGACACGCCGGCCTCGTGGTATTTCTCGGTCTTGGAGACCGCGACGTCGACCTTGGACTGGGCGTCGGAGCAGCGCGTCGAGCTCTGCGCCGCCCAGCGATCCGATGCCGCCTGCGGCATTGATTTTCTCGACCGCCCATCAGCGCGCCGGCGCGCGATTTGGTTCCGGAATAGACGATGCCGCCGGTCACGGGATGGATGACGCCGATCTTGACCGCCGGCGCCCGCGAGCACGCGGCGCGGGTGACGACGGGCCGTTGGCGTGACATGACGGACTGTCTTCCTCTCTCAGGATGTCGAGCGTTCGGCGCGAAGGGGATTTGAGGACGATGCGCTGGACACCGGATCGATGCGCGGGCGACGCGCTTGGCGCCACCATGCCTTTTTTGCAGGATAGAGCACCCCAATGATCGGATACCATGATGTTCGATCGCCGGAGGCTGCGGGAGTGCGGGAGGAAATGCGATGGAGCGATCGGACAAGACGGCGCGCGAGCTCTACCAGGAGATCAAGGCCAATCCCACCCGCAAGCACTTCGGCTTCGGCCGCAAGCCCGCACTGGTCAACATCGATCTGCAAAACGCCTACACCCGGATCGACGAATTCAAGACCGCTTACGAAACCGATCCCAAGCAGATCGACTACGTCAACGCGCTCGCCGATCTCTTCCGCGCCAAGAACTGCCCGGTGGTGTGGACCTATGTCGCCTACATGGACTCCGGCGAGGATTGCGGCGTCTGGGGTACGCGCTCGAACACGCCGGACTCGCTGCAGAACATCAAGGGCGGCTCGCGCCGCTCCGAACTCGACGACCGCCTGCGCATCGACCGACGGCGCGACATCATCGTCAACAAGCGCATGGCCTCGGCCTTCTTCGAGACCAATCTCGGCTCCCTCCTCACCTTCCATCGCGTCGACACCGTGGTGGTGACCGGGGGATCGACCTCGGGCTGCGTCCGCGCCACGGTGGTGGACAGCCTGTCGCGCAGCTTTCGCACCATCGTTCCCGAGGAATGCGTCGCCGACAAGCATGAGAGCCCGCATTTCGCCAATCTCTACGACATGGCGCTCAAATACGCCGACGTGATCCCGGTGGCCGAGGTGATCGAGTTCATGAGTCGATATCATCCGGTCAATGACTGAGGCCAGCCCATGAAGCGCGATCCCGGACTCTATGATTACCTGCCCTATGACCGGCGGCCGAAGATCCGCTGGCGGGGAGGCGCCCATGTCGCATTCTGGCTCGCGCCCAACATCGAGTTCTACGAGCTCGATCCGCCGCTGAACCCCACGCGCAGCGCCTGGCCGCGGCCGGCGCCGGACGTGCTCGGCTATTCCTACCGGGATTATGGCAATCGCGTGGGCTTCTGGCGCATGCTCGAGACCTTTGAGCGCTGCGGCGTGCGCGGCAGCGTCTCGCTGAACGTCGCGGTCTGCCAGCATCATCCCGAGGTCATCGAAGCCTGCGCCGCGCGCGGCTGGGAGTTCTATTCCCACGGCACCTACAACACGCGCTACCTCTTCGAGATGTCTGAGGCGCAGGAGCGAGAGCTCATCCAGGACTCGATCGACACGGTGCGGCAGCACACCGGCCAGAAGCTCGACGGCTGGCTCGCCCCGGCGCTCACCTATACCGAACGAACGCTCGATCTGATCGCGGAGATGGGGCTCACCTATTGCTGCGACCTCTTCCACGACGACCAGCCCGGCCCGGTCAAGACGAAAAACGGCCGGCTCGCCAGCATCCCTTATTCACTGGAGATGAACGACGCCATCGCGTTCAGCATCAATGGCCTGAGCCCGCGCGCCTATGGCGACATCATCAAGCGCCAGTTCGATCGGCTCTACGCGGAGGGCGCTGAGTCCGGCACGGTCATGTGCATTCCGCTCCATCCCTATCTCGTGGGCCAGCCCTATCGCATCGCGGCCTTCGAGGAGGCGCTCGCCTACATCACGCGGCACGACAAGGTCTGGCTCGCCACCGGCCGGGAGATCGCGCAGCACTTTCTCGCCCATGATTACGCCGCCTTCGCCGCGGCTGGCGAGACGGCAGGAGAGGCGCCATGAGCCTGCCCCCGGACTATCTCGCCTACGCCAAGCGCCGCTACGGGATGGATCACGACCGCTACGCCTGGTCGATGCTGCCGCGCCGCAAGACGGTGCGCTGGCCCGGCGGCAAGCTTGTGGCGCTCCTGGTGGTGCCCGCGCTCGAATGGTTCCCGCTGGACATGAAGGCCAAGCCCTTCAAGCCGCCGGGCGCCCTGGTGACGGCCTATCCGGACCTCCGCCACTACACGCTCCGCGACTATGGCAACCGGGTCGGCATCTTCCGCGTGATGACGGCGCTAGATCGCTTCGGCATCCGCGCCTCGGCGGCGGTGAACGCGGCGGTCGCCGCGCGCTATCCCAGTCTGGTCAAGGCGTGCGTCGATCGCGGCTGGGAAGTGATCGCCCATGGGCTCGACATGGACCATCTGCATGTCGAGGGCCTGCCGCTCGCTGAGGAGCGGCGCCTCGTCGAGGAGACGCTCGCGATCCTCCGCCGCGTCGGCGGTCAGCGGATTCGCGGCTGGCTCTCGCCGGCGCGGTCGGAATCCTTCGCCACCCTCGATCTCGTCGCCGCCGCCGGCATCGATTACGTCTGCGATTGGGTCAATGACGACATGCCCTATGCGATGCAGACGGCGAGCCGCGTCCTTCATGCCATGCCGCTCCCGAACGACATCGAGGACTACACCATCCTGATTCAGAACCGCCATTCCGAAGACGAATTCACGCAGCAGGTCTGCGACCAGTTCGACCTGCTCTGCCGGGAGGCGGCAAGTCAGGGCGGGCGCATTCTGGCGCTGGCGCTGCACCCGTGGGTGATCGGACAGCCCTACCGGATCGGTGCCTTGGAGCGGGCGCTCGACCATATCATGGAGAGCGGTGAGGTCTGGGCGGCGACCGCGGCGGAGATCCTCGATGCCTTCACCGCCCAGGAATAGCGCGCTCGACCGCCGAGGAGGGCTTGACCCCATGGACACCGCCCGATCCACGCTCTTCGCCAAAATCTGGGACCGCCACAAGGTCGTCGAGCGCGAGGACGGGCAGACGCTGCTCTATGTCGACCGCCACTACATTCATGACGGCTCGCGCCGCGCTTTCGAAGTGCTGGCCGAGAAGGGGCTGAAGCTGCGTCGGCCGGACCGCACCTTCGGCACCCCCGATCACTACGTGCCGAGCTCGAGCCGCGACATTTCGGCGATCGCCGATGCCGAAGCGAGAGCCATGGTCGAGACCATCGAGGTCAATGCCGCCCGGCATGGCGCCACCGTGTTCGGCTTGCGCGATCCGCGCCAGGGCATCGTCCACGTGGTGGGGCCGGAGCAGGGGCTTACGCAGCCGGGCATCACCATTGTGTGCGGCGACAGCCACACCTCGACCCACGGCGCGCTGGGCGCGCTGGCATTCGGCATCGGCGCCTCGGAAGTGGCGCATGTGATGGCGACGCAGACGCTCTGGCAGCGCCGACCCAAGAGCATGCGCATTTCGGTCGAGGGCAGGCTCGCGCGCGGAGTCTTCGCCAAGGACATCATCCTCGCGATCATCGCTCAGATCGGCGCGGCGGGCGCCACGGGCCATGTCATCGAATATGCGGGATCGGCGATCCGCGGCCTCTCCATGGAGGGCCGTCTCACCGTCTGCAACATGTCGATCGAAGCCGGGGGCAGAGCCGGCCTGATCGCTCCCGACGAAACCACCTGCGCCTATCTCGCGGGCCGGCCCTACGCACCGAAGGAGCGGGATTGGGAGAGCGCGCTCGCCGCGTGGCGTGCGCTGCCATCCGATGACGGCGCGCGCTTCGACCGCGAGGTGACGCTCGATGCCGCCGGGATCGTTCCCATGGCAACATGGGGCACCTCGCCCGAGCATGCCGCGCCGATCACGGATCGTATTCCGGACCCGAGCACGGCGCCGGACGCGCAGCGCCGCGCCGGCTGGGAAGCCGCCCTTGCCTATATGGACCTCGCCCCGGGAACGCCGCTCGATGCCATCCCGATCGACCGGGTGTTCATCGGCTCTTGCACCAACAGCCGCATCGAGGATCTGCGCGCCGCCGCCGCGATCGCCCGGGGACGCAAGGCGGTGATCCCTGCCTGGGTGGTGCCCGGCTCGGGCCTGGTCAAGGCCGAGGCCGAGGCGGAAGGGCTCGATGCCGTCTTCAAGGCGGCAGGCTTCGAATGGCGCGAGGCAGGCTGCTCCATGTGCGTCGGCATGAACGGCGACCTCGTTGCCCCCGGCCAACGCTGCGCCTCGACCTCCAACCGCAACTTCGCCGGGCGCCAGGGCAAGGAGGCGCGCACGCATCTGGTGAGCCCGGCCATGGCGGCGGCCGCCGCCCTGTCTGGTCGCTTGACCGACGTGCGCCGCATGCTCGCGGAGGGCTGAGATGGAGAAGTTCCAGCGGATCGACGCGCCGGCCGTGGCGATGGCCATGCCGAACATCGACACGGACCAGATCATCCCGGCGCGCTTCCTGCGCAAGCCGCGCCAAGCCGGCTATGGCGACTTCCTGTTCCATGATCTCCGCTTCGCCGAGAATGGTGCGCCGAAGCCGGGGTTTATCCTCAACCGGCGCGACGCTGCCGGCGCCCGCGTGCTGGTGGCCGAGCGGAATTTCGGCTGCGGCTCGTCGCGCGAGCACGCCGTCTACGCGCTGTGGGATTACGGCTTCCGCGCCGTGATCGCGCCGAGCTTCGGCGACATCTTCTTCGGCAATTGCTTCAAGAACGGCCTGCTGCCGGTCGTGCTTCCCGCCGAAGCGGCGGCCGCGTTGCGCGCCGAGATCGAAGGGCATCCCAACGGCCGGGTGATCGTCGATCTCGAGACGCAGCGAGTCACCGCGCCTTCGGGCAAGGAATTCGCCTTCGACGTCGATCCCTTCCGCAAGCACTGTCTGCTTCAAGGCGTCGATGAGATCGAATTCACCCTCGGCCTTGCCGACGCCATCGCCGCCTTCGAGCGCCGACAGGCTGCAGAGTGGCGCTGGCTGTAGCCCGTGCCCGCCGCACAGCTGTACGCGATCCCGTCGAAGCGCAGAGCCAGATTCTTTTTGTGATCCCACTGCAACCGCCGGCGGACCGCCGACGACCCGCCGAGGAAATTGTCGATTGAGGCAAGAATTTCTGCAGCCTTGGCGTGATGGCTGTCCTTCTGCTGATGCTGCAGCGCCTGCCATACGCGCCATCGTTTCTCGAAGGCGCAAGCGCGCGAGCCCGAGACCTGCGGCGAGTGCCACCTCGGCCCCGATCATCTGCGGGTCGAAGTCTACAGGAGTAAAAACACGGCATCCTGTGGGAAGCCAACAAGGACCGGCTGAATCTGGGCAGCCAGCCGTGCAGACCCGGAATCGACGATACGGCCGCGCCTTCCTGCGCGACCTGCCGTAGGAGCGCCACCCGCACGCAGGAGGCCACGCATGACGTTGGCGACCGCATCAGCTGGACCCTGCGGCCAGCGATTTCGACCAAACTCAACATGGTGATCTTCGACGACCTGTCGAAAAAGGGACGCGCCGGAAGACACACCAATGCCAATGGTCGGCGACGAGGTCGAAGGAAGTGGCGGCAAGGCGCGCAACGTCGCGCAGGTGGTCACTTGGCAGGAACGGCGTCAACGCATGCAGGAGGTGTGCACGAGCTGTCACGCGGACGGCCTTGTCAGCGCTTCTACAAGCAGTTCGACGATCTCATCGATTTGTACGACATCAAATTCGCAAAACCGACTACTGCGATCATGACGGAGCTGACCCCCCTGGATGAGAAGCTGGAGTTGACTTATGACGAACTTTGGCATCATGAAGGGCATGGAGCGGCGATGTCGGCCCCCGACTACGCGTGGTGGCCCGGAATCTATGAAGTGGCCAAGACGTTCTACTTCAGCTTCCTCCCCGAGGTAAAAGACCTCGCCGGCGAAAAGTTCGCCGATGAGCTTCTGGAAAAGTACGTTTACAACCAGCCCGGCCATCGCTGGCTCAAAGAGGGCATGAGCAAGGAGCAACTGCAAAAAATCGAGGAGTTCTATCGCCAGCGTTACGGCGATCAGAAGTAATGCGGCCTCGACTGCGGCGCCTCACCATGGCTGCGATGTGAGGCCCGCTCCGCTTGCGCGGCTCAGCGGCGGCGGTGCAGCTTGTGGTCGGCGACGAGCAGCAGCGTACCGGCGGCCACCGCGAAGGCAACGATCAGCAGAATCACCGCCATCATCGTCGGCACGTTGTGGGTGTTGATGCCGTTGATGATCATGAAGCCCAAGCCGCGCTGGGAGGCGAACATCTCGCCGATGATGACCCCCAGCAGTGTCAGCGAGAAGCCGACGCGCAAGCCGGTGAAGATTTCGGGCGCCACGGCCGGGGCGAGGATCGTGGCGGCGGTCTGCAGCGCCGTCAGATTGAGAGCGCGCGCCGTCTTGAGGTGCACGGGATCGACGTTGCGCACGGCGTTCATAGTGAAGAGGATGACCGGGATGACCCCGTGCATCACGCCGAAGGCGATCTTGGCCGAGAGGCCGAGGCCGAAGACGAGCAGCACCAGGGGATAGAGCGTCACCTTGGGAAGCGTGTAGAGAGAGGTCAGGATGGGCTCGGCGACGAGGCCCGAGAAGCGGCGGAATCCGAGGGCGAGTCCGGCGGCGACGCCCGCCGCCGCGCCGATCGCCAGGGATGCGGTGAAGGCAGAGGCGGTGGCGCCCGCATGACCCCAGAAGACCGGCGAGCGCAGCAGCGCGCCGGCATTGGCGAGCGTCGCTACCGGCGGCGTGAGCGCCACCTCGCCCACCGCTTCGTAGAGCGCCTGCCAGGCAAGCACGACGAACAGCAGGAGCAAGCCCGCATCGCCGAGCCGAAGGCTGCGCCGCTCGCCGGCATCGCGGACGCTCATCGGCGGCTTCTCCGCGCCATCATCCGCTGCTCCCAGACATGGAGCGCGGCATTGAGCGAGATCGCCAGCGCGACGACGAAAAGCATCAGCGCATACATGGTCGGATTGTCGAAGCTGTCATAGGCATCGGCGATCGCGTGGCCGAGCCCGCTGCCCGAGAGGATGAACTCGCCGGCGATCACGCCGATGAAGGAATAGGCGAGGGAGAGCTTCAGCCCGGTGAAGAGATGCGGCGCTGCAGCCGGGAGCACGACGAGAAGGATCGCTTGTGCGCGCCCGAGGCCATGCGCGCGCGCCAGCTTACGCAGGACGGGCGGCACCCGATCGAGGCCGTTCAATGTCGCGATCACCATGGCGGCGGCGCCGAAGACGAGACCGATCGCGACAAGCGGCCAGCGGTTCAGCCCGAAGAGGGCGATGAGCAAGGGGTAGAACACGAAGAACGGCACCGCATAGTAGGACGCGAGCAGGGGATCGAATAGCCGGCGCAGGCGCGGCAGCCCGTGGATGGTCAGGCCGGCGGCAAATCCCAGGCCGACGGAAAGCGCAAAGGCGATCGCCACATTGGCGAAAGTCTGCGCCATCGCCGCGTTAATCTCGCCATCCATCAGCATGGTCCACAACCGGGCCGCCATCGCGCTGGGCGGGATCATGGTCAGGGGGCCGATGGCGCCCGCGCGCGTCAGCAGCTCGAGCACGGCGAAAAATCCGCAGACGACGGCGAGCTGGGCGCGCGCGACCCTGCTCATGGCCCGGCTCGCGAGACCTCGCCGACGCGGCCGAGCGCCTTCATCGCCTCCACGCGCAGCTTCGACCAGATATGCGCCGTCAATCGGCCGAACGCCTCCTCCGCCACGATGCGCGAGGAGCGCGAGGCGGGCCAGCCGGTCTCCACCAGCTCGATGAAGCGGCCCGGCCGCGCCGACAGGATGCCGACGCGATCGGCGAGCATCACCGCCTCGTCGATCGCGTGGGTGATGAGGAGCACGCTGGCCTTCGTCTCGCGCCAGAGCCGCAGCACCTCGTCCCCCATCAGCAACCGGGTCTGCTGGTCGAGCGCGCCGAAGGGCTCGTCCAGAAGGATGAGACGCGGCTGCAGCACCAGCGTGCGCGCGATGCAGACGCGCTGGCGCATTCCGCCTGAAAGCTGCGCCGGATAGGCCGCAGCGAAGGCGCCGAGGCCCATGAAAGAGACGGCGTAATCAACCCGCGCGCGAATCTCGTCCGCCGCCAGGCCGGCGCGCCGCAGGCCGAAGGCGATGTTGTCCCAAACGGTGAGCCAGGGAAGGCTCGCATCTTCCTGGAACACGATGCCGATGCCGCGCGGGACCTTGCCCAGGACCGGCTTGCCCTCGAAGGCGACGGTTCCCGCGCTCGGACTCGTCAAGCCGGCGAGCGTTTCGAGCAGCGTGGTTTTGCCGCAGCCGGAGGGACCGACCACGGTGACGAACTCGCCGGCAGCGAGATCGAGGTCAACGGGACCGAGGGCGTGGACCGTGCCTTGCCGGTTGCCGGTGTCGAAGACCTTGGTGACCCCGCTCAACCGGGCGCGCGGGTCGCCGGTTGCGGGCATCACCGGACTTTCGGCTGGAGGTCCCGCGGCAGGAAATGCGCATCGACCACTTTCGGCCAATCCACCGGCTCCTTGAGCTTGCCGACGATCTCCAGCCCTTCGACCATGCGGTCCATGGCGGCATGATCGAGCGCGCCTTCGCTCCAATAGCCGATCTCCAGGAAGTGCCGGAAGACCTCGCGCGTCAGCGCGGCGTCGATGTTGTAGGCATTCGCGGTGATGTCGGCGGCCTCGTCGGGATGCGCCGCGATATAGCGGACGCCGTCGCGGCGTCCAGCGATGATCGCCGAGACCGTGTCGGGATGCGCTTGCGCGAACTCGTCGGTCACGATGCCGACGGTCTGCGTCATGTTGGAAGGCAGCACGTCCTTGACCCAGAACACCGGCTTGATCTTGGATTTCTCCTGGGACCAGAGCGGCTCGCCGGTCATGCCCGCGTCCATCGCGCCGCTCAGCACTGCCGCCAGATTGGCGCCGATCCCGCCCGCCGGCACGAGCGTCACCTGACTGGCATCGATGCCCTGCGCCTTCATCGCCATCAGAATGAGCATGTTGGTGACCGAGCCGGGCGAGGTGTAGCCGATCTTCTTGCCGACGATATCCCTGATCGAATTCATCGGCGAGTCCGGCTTGGCGATCCACAGGATGTCGGCGACGCTCTCGACCCCGGCGCAGACGATCTTGATCGGCTGTCCCGCCTTGAACGCCTCGATTGCCGCCGGCAACGCCACCTCGCCAAAGGGCAGATCGCCCGCCAGCGTGTTGCGCACCGAGGTGCCCCCGCCGGTGGAGGTCAGGATGCCGGTAATGTTGACGCCGCGCTCCTTGAAGAAGCCTTTCTCCATCGCGACCGCATAGGGCGCGCCATAGAAAGCGGCGCCCCAATGCGTGACGGTGATCGTGTCGGCATCGGCGACGCGCGCCATGCTCAAGGCGACGAGCAACGCCGCGATGCCGCAGGTCGCGCGCCCCAATGATGCGAAGACGGTCATGTTGGTTCCTCCCCGCCGGCCCGACCAGCGCTTTGGCGGGCCCGTTCTTTGACGGTTCTTGTGCCGGTGAAAGTCTAGCACGCCGCCCGGCCCGGACGAAGGCAGCCGGCGCAGGGCCCTCAAGATCGAGGCGCCGCGCATCGAACCGCTCGCCGCTTTCTACCCGCTCGATCAGGCGCTCAAGCGTGCGCTCGCCGGAGGGCCGCAGCTCGTGCGCAATCCTCGCCGCACCTTACTCTCCCGGTGCGCGAGAGCCGCTCCGCGGTTTTCTCCCGTTCCGCCCCAAGGGCGAAGAGGGCCGGGTCCCTGGGGTGAGTCGCGCATGCGCGAGCGTCGGCACTACACCGCCTCCACCTTCGCCGCGCAGAACTTGAACTCGGGGATCTTGCCGACGGGGTCGAGCTGCGGGTTGGTGAGGATGTTGGCGGCGGCCTCGGCGAAGCAGAAGGGGATGAAAATCATCCCCGGCGGAATGGCGCCGTCGGCGCGCGCCTTCAGCTCGATGGCGCCGCGGCGGGTCAAGACGCGGATCATCGCGCCTGGCTTGAGGCCCATGCGGCGGAGATCGCCGGGCGCGAGGCTCGCCACCGCCTCGGGCTCGAGCGCGTCGAGCACATCGGCGCGCCGCGTTATCGCGCCGGTGTGCCAATGCTCGAGCTGGCGGCCGGTGGTGAGCACCATCGGATAAGCCTCGTCCGGCTCCTCGGCCGGCGGCACGAGCTGCACCGGCACCAGCTTGCCGCGGCGCGATGCCGTCGGGAAGCCGTCGCCGAACACGATGTCTTCGCCGGGCTTGTCCCCGGCGGCGCAAGGATATGTGACCGAGCTTTCGCGCTCGAGGCGCTCCCAGGTGATGTTGTCGAGGGACGGCATGGCGAGCTTCATCTCGGCGAAGACATCTCGGGCATGGGTGTAGGTCCAATCGAGGCCGAGGCGCTTCGCCATCTCGATGATGAGGAAGAGATCCTCGCGCGCCTCGCCCGGCAGCGGCAGCGCCTTGCGCCCCATCTGCACCTGGCGGTTGGTGTTGGAGACGGTGCCGGTCTTCTCCGGCCAGGCAGAGGCCGGCAGGATAACGTCGGCATAGCGCGCGGTCTCGGTGAGGAAGATGTCCTGCACCACGAGATGCTCGAGCTTGGCCAGCGCCTCGCGCGCATGCTCGACATCGGGATCGGACATGGCAGGGTTCTCGCCCATGATGTACATGCCGCGGATCACGCCTTCATGGATCGCGTCCATGATCTCGACCACGGTGAGGCCGCGCTTGGGATCGAGCTTGACGCCCCAGAGCTTCTCGTAGAAGCCGCGCACCTCGGGATCCTCGACCGACTTGTAGTCGGGATAGACCATGGGGATGAGGCCGGCATCGGACGCGCCCTGCACGTTGTTCTGGCCGCGCAGCGGATGGAGGCCTGTGCCGGGACGTCCGACCTGTCCCGTCACCAGCGCGAGCGCGATGAGGCGGCGCGAATTGTCGGTGCCGTGCACATGCTGCGAGATGCCCATCCCCCAGAAGATGATGGCGGCGTCGGCGCGGGCGTAGGTTCGCGCGACGAGGCGGATGGTGTCGGCGTCGATGCCGCAGATCTGCGCCATCTTCTCCGGCGGGAAGTCTTTGACGTTCTCGGCGAGCCTGTCGAAATCCTCGGTATGCGCCTGGACGTACTGCTTGTCGTGCAGCCCTTCGGCGATGATGACATGGAGCATGGCCGAGAGGAGGGCCACGTCGCGGCCGGGCTTGAACTGCAGCATGTGCGTCGCATGCCGCTTCAGCGTCTGGCCGCGCGGGTCCATGACGATGAGGGTGGCGCCGCGCTTCACCGCGTTCTTGAAGAAGGTGGCGGCGACGGGATGGTTCTCGGTCGGGTTGGCGCCGATGACGATGATGACGTCGGCGTCCTTGGCCGCCATGAAGGGCGCCGTCACGGCGCCCGAGCCGATCCCCTCCATCAGCGCCGCCACCGAGGAGGCATGGCAGAGCCGCGTGCAGTGATCGACATTGTTGGTGCCGAAGCCGGTGCGCACCAGCTTCTGGAAGAGATAGGCCTCCTCGTTCGAGCCCTTGGCCGAGCCGAAGCCGGCAAGCCCCTTGCCGCCATGAAGGTCGCGGATGCGTCTCAGCCCCGAAGCCGCGCGGTCGAGCGCCTCCTCCCAGCTCGCCTTGCGGAAATGCGTCCCGGGATTGGCGGGATCGATCTCGTCATCGGCGTGCTTCGCCACGCCGTCCTTGCGGATCAGCGGCACGGTGAGCCGGTGCGGGTGGTGGACGTAATCGAAGCCGAAGCGGCCCTTGACGCAGAGCCGGTTATGGTTCGACGGGCCGTCGCGGCCGACGACATTGATGATCCGGTCGTCCTTGATCTCGTAAGTGAGCTGGCAGCCGACGCCGCAATAGGGGCAGACGCTGTCGACGGTGCGGTC
>JASHRZ010000325.1 GCA_030037055.1 Alphaproteobacteria bacterium | reverse complement strand
GGCGAGCACCGTGACGAGCTCGACCACGTCGGCGCCGGTGGTCCAGCGATGCTGGCCGGTTCGGTTCTTCGGCACCCGCAAAGGCGTATGATCGCCGCCTGCCCAGCGGATCGTCAGCTCGAGCGCGTCATCCTCGACCCGCACCACGATCTCCTCGATCAGCGTGCGGATGATGCGTTTGCGGGTTGCCGGTGTCGCACCGGCGCTGCGCCAGGCGTGCTCGACATCAGCACCGAGCGCGAGCAGCCGTTCGCACTCCGCTTCGGTGAGTGCGGGTGGTGAGTGCGCCGCTAACGCATCGCGCTCGCCCTCGAGCGTACGCACGGCGAGCAGACGCTCATTCCAGCGATGCTCCAGCTCGCCCGCAACAAGGCGGTTGTCGGGATCGACCGCGTCATATTGACGGCGAGCGTGAGCCGCCTCGTAGCGCGCCTGCTCGATCGCGAGCTCGACTTGGCGGCGCTTCTCTTCAGTCTGGGCACGCCGAGCTTCCATGGCGCGGATCGCCGCCTCAACCCCGAGAGGCTGCAGCCGCACGATGACCTCGGCGCCGACCGCGCGGTCGATCCTCATCCCGCCGAACGAGATGCACCGATCGCCGCCGTGATTGAAGTAGCTGCCGCGACAGTGATAGCGGCCCGAGCTGCCGTTCGCGCCGCTGTAGGCGACGTGGAGCTTGCGACCGCAGTGTCCACAGCGGAGCAAGCCGGCAAGCAGCGCCTCGCCACGCCGGACCGACCCTCGGCTCATGAAACTCTTGCCGTTGGCGTTGTCGGCGATCAGGCGCTGGTTCCTCTCGAACTCGGCCCAGCCAATGTAGCCCTCGTGGTGATCGTGAATCAAAACCTCCCATGCGCTGCGATCCTTGCGGAAGCCGCGCACGATCCGCTTGCGGCCGGCCTCGATCGTGATGCGGCTTGCCGTGCGCCCGAACGCATAGGCGCCGGCGTAGATCGGGTTCGTCAGCATATGGTGTAGGGTGTTGTAGACCGGCAGCTTCCACACCACCTTGCGGCCGTCCGGACCATATTCGGTTGCCGGAAGGGGCAACCGCTACTGGCGCATCCAGAGGTGGACCTGCCATACGGTCTGGAGCTCGGTGAACTTGACGAAGACCAATGCGATTGCCTCCTGAACCCGGCGATCCGGGTCGTTCTCGATTCGATTATGCGATGTCTTCACGTAGCCGATCGCGACCGTGAGGAAGAGCTCGCCGCGGCGTGCCTTCTGCTTCAAGGCTTCGAGCGAGCGCTGGCGGAACAGCGACAGTTCCATCTCATTCATCGTACCCTTCATTCCGAGCAGCAGGCGATCGTTCGGATGCCGGGGATCATAAACGCCATCCTCATCGACAATCAGCGTGTCGACCAGTCCACAGAACTCAAGCAGCGTTTGCCAGTCGCGCCCGTTGCGGGCGAGTCGTGAGGCCTCCTCGATCGAGACGACAGCGCCGACGCGGCCCTCACAAATCGCCGCGAGCAGCCTCTCGAATCCGGGGCGGGCGATGCCGGAACCGGAGCGGCCGAGGTCATCGTCGATCACCTCCACTGCAGCCCAGCCGAGAGCACGAGCGCGGTCGACCAAAGCGTATTGGCGACGGCGGATCTCATGATTGTTCACAAGTTGATCGGCCGTCGACTGCCGAACATAGACGAAGGCGCCGCGGGTGAGATGTTCAGGCGTGATCTTGGTCATCGACGCTCTCCTCGCCGCTGGAATCCGGGTTGGCCTGGTACCGCGCCAATCCCGCCGCCTCGGCCAACAGCGCCTGGAGCAGCGGGGTCAGCTTTGCCCGCAGATCGGACCGGAGCTCCGTCACCGGTATCGCTTCGTCGAACAGGTCCATCTGATTGTGTCGCACTCTCCGCATGACCGGCTCCCTTGCAACGGGGCAAAGCCCGTATGCATGAAGCCATGAGCGCGTCGAGAAGTGCGCCAAGATCCACCAGACTCTCGACGGGAAGCCGCGGCTGTGCAACAAGGTGGGCCGATTGATGCGATTCGGTCATCCATGCCGGCAGTAGAGCCAGGGTTCGATCTGGTTGCCGGATTACGAAGTGTTCGACGCCCGCATGGCGCTTGGAAGCGACGACAACGATCGTCTCGCCAACGCGCGGATGAAAGGGATAAAGGTCGCAGAGTTAACCAAGGGTAGAGACCAGCGGCTGGCCTTGCCCCACCTCGATGTAGGCCATGTCATAGCCATTGACGCGCTGATGCAACATTGCCGAACCCTCCCGATGCCCAATGGCCCGTCACAGGAGGTGAACCTGCACAGGCGAGAAATCGGCGAAGCAGCCAGCGAACGTTTGCCCGGGAGAGACCTTGGTGATGCCGGTGCATGTGCCGGTCATAATTGTCTCTCCACTTCGAAGCCCCCCTCCGTGCCGGCGCAATGTTTCAGCTAACCACAGGAGCGCGTTCAACGGATGGCCAAGAACCATTCCACCGGTGCTCCTCACTACAGTGATCCCATCAAGAACGGCGCGAACGGGCATTGCCGCAAGATCGTAACGGCCCCAGTCGGGAATCAGTTGCCCCCGAATGACTGCGACATCGAGGCCAAAATCTGCGATCGAGCTTGCTTCGTTGAGAGGCACTTCATTAGCCAGGCGCCGGCCCACGAGCTCGAGGCCGACAAAGCATTCCGCAATGGCTGGCCGCAACGCGTTGATGTCCGATGTCTTGGCCGTTGCCGGAAAATCATGGGCCATCACAAATCCAAACTCACATTCGACACCGAGCAGTCCACTAGGGATCCGAAACGTCGATCCGCTCGGCAGCACGTCCTCGCTCAGGATCGGTGAATAGATCGGTTCACCGCAGCTCAAAAGCCGCTGCGCCTCAAGGCTCGTCGCGCCAATCTTGTAGCCGCAGGGCACCCCGCCGAGCGCACTGACTGCCGCCGCCTGAAACGCCTGGGCTTCAGCGCGGCTCGCGAGTTTGTCCAGGGAAAGGTCCGAAACCGTTCCGCCGCGACGGCATCTGGCCAGTGTTAGAGGGCCGCTGTCTCCCAACGCGTACTCCATGCGAGTTCTCCCTCGCTATCGTGTCCGCAATATTGGTCACGCTACCCTGAGACCCGCAATCCGTCGAGGCCACCATTCTGGCGCCACCCTCACCGCCTAGCTCTTATGTTCCCGGCAAGAAGCCGCTCTGCTCTTTGTCTAGCGAGCAGTTTCAGGATCGGCTGAGGCTGCACAGGGCCGGAGGCGGAGCTGAGACGACGGTCGATCAGGCTCTTATCCGCGCGTTGAGTACCGCCTTCCGTGTTTTCGTC
>JASHRZ010000324.1 GCA_030037055.1 Alphaproteobacteria bacterium | reverse complement strand
CTCGACTGACCGGCCGCCGGTGAGCACGTTCACCGGCTTCGACACCGCCGCGCCACTGGCAACGTCCCAGGATCAGGTGCCTCCATGAAGCTGGAAAGCATTGACCTGCCACGGATTCTCGACCGCGCTGACGAGGCGATCGAGTGCGGCTACACGCTACAGTGCAGCACCCCTCGATTATCTGACCCCAGCCGAAGTCGACGCAGGGTGGTCATGGGCTGACGCGCCTGGCCGCCGCCGAGGCAGCGGGTTCACCTCACTAAGCCGACCCATTGAGCGGCGGTCAGCGCACCCTGGGTCGGCCGTCGCGACTGATCGGCACCTGCCGAGCGTCGGCGATGCCCTTGTCGCAGCCTCTACACACGCCGTACCGTACGCCGAGAACTGGGTCATTTGTCGGTACCGGGCCGGGCGCGCGCGGCTGCTCGAGCACTACAAGGTGTAAGGTGTGAGATGACGCAACCGATCCAATTGCCCCCTTCCATCCGCGAGCAATGGCCTTGGCCGCCGCGATTCGAACAGGTGAACGGATGGCGGATGCACTACGTCGACGAGGGCGACGGCGACGCCGTCGTTCTGCTGCATGGAAATCCCACCTGGGGCTTCCTCTACCGCGACTTCGTGGCGCCTATTACTGCCGCAGGCTACCGCGTCGTGATCCCCGACATGATCGGCTTCGGCCTATCGGAAAAGCCGACGCGGGAGCAGGCTCACAGCCTCGACGGCCACATTGCGAACTTGACAGCGCTCCTGAGGAAGCTCGACTTGCGCGGTCTCACGCTTGTCTGTCACGACTGGGGCGGGCCGACCGGATTGGGCTTCGCCCTTTCGAACCCGGACCGATTGAAGGCGCTTGTCCTAATGAGCACCTGGGCTTGGCCGCTGCCGCCCGCGGAATTCCATACGCGGATATTTCCTTGGCGCATGATGCACGCGCCGCTCGTCGGCCCCTATCTCCTCGGCCGACACAACGCCCTCGCCAGCCGCGGCGTCTACCTTTCCGTCGTCGATCGCGAGAGGTTCCGCCGCAGCGGGGCACAGGCAGCCTACGAGGCTGTGCTCCCCGATCCCGCGACCCGACTCCTCACCTGGGTGTGGCCGCGCTGGATACCGCTCGACGAGACGGCCCGGGCGCTCGATCGGTTTCGCTGGCTCGAGCGCGAGTTGCGCGGGTGCCGGCTCCCGACGCTAATCATCTGGGGCCGTGAGGACGATGTCTTCGATCAGACGACTTTCTCGACCCGCTTCAAGGACCTGCTGCCCCATGCCGAAGGCCCGCGCCTCGTCACCGGGCGCCATTTCCTCCAGGAAGACTCCGGACCGGAGATCGCGTCGCTCGTCGTCGATTTCCTGCGCCGGACAAAGGGAGCGAGCTGACATGACCGAGGTGCAAGTCACCGCGCGCCCTTCCCTCGAGGGCAAACGGCGCGCATTCGTCCTGGCGGAGGACCGCGTCGCGCACTATCCCGAATTCCGCGCTTTCTTCGCAAGAACGTTTGACCTCGACCACGTCGGATTGACGGAGCCGGGCTATGTGAGGGCGCCGTCCGGCCTCGACTATGTTCTTGTATTCGTCGGCCGGAGCGGCGAACCGTTCCCCGCGGGCGTCGAAATCTATGCGCTCGTGCCTGCGCTCGAGCCGCTCGATGAAGGGGTCGTAGACCGGGATCTCTGGGCGGTCCTGCGCTGGATGATCGAAGGTGTGGGAGGGGCATGGAACGCGTCCGATCTCGACGCGACCGGCCGCCTCTACCGGCTTGCGGTAGCGACCGCCTGAGCAATATGCGCGGACGGGAGGCCGCGTGGCTGCGCCTCGCTTCGGCCGGAATGGATGTGAGCGGCAGCGTCAATACGAGTCCAGGCTGCAAAAGCGCGGCGCATGCTACATTCTCATCTGGATCGCCGACAACACGTCTGGGACGGGACTTAAGCCAAGTAAGAAGGCCGTCGAGATAAGCGTGGCCGTCACGGGAGGTCGATCATGGGCATCACGCAGAGCGTCAAGCGCAGCGCGCAGCAGGATCCCGAAGGACGCGCCACCAGCTTCGGCGAGCGCAGCCGGACCTGGCACCAATTCCAGGAGCGGGTGGCCCGACTTGCCGGCGGGCTCAAATCCCTGGGCCTCGCGCCCGGCGACCGCGTCGCCATCCTGGCGCTCAATTCCGACCGCTACCTCGAGTACTTCGTCGGTGTGCCCTGGGCCGGCGGCGTGCTGGTGCCGCTCAATATCCGCTGGACAGTGGCCGAGAACGTCTATTCGCTCAACGACTGTGGCGCGAGCATTCTGCTGGTCGACGACGCCTTCCTCAAGATGGCGGGACCGATCCTGGCGGAGGCGACATCGATCCGCACGGCGATCTATATCGGCGATGAGACGGCGCCAGCGGAGATGCTGTCCTACGAGGCGCTGATCGCGCGCTCGGCGCCGGTGGCCGATGCCGGGCGCGCCGGCGAGGATCTCGCCGGAATCTTTTATACCGGCGGCACCACCGGATTTCCCAAGGGCGTGATGCTGCCGCATCGCGGCCTTTGGGCGAGTGCCGCGGCCTTGATCAGCGATGTCGGCCTCGATCGCGACACCGTCTATCTCCATGCCGCGCCGATGTTCCATCTGGCCGACGGCGCCATGACGATGGGCGTGCTGCTCGCAGGCGGCAGCCATGTGATGATTCCCGCCTTCAATCCGGAGCAGGTAATGGCGGCGGTGGAGCGCCACCGCGTCAGCCACCTGCTGCTGGTGCCGACCATGATCCATATGACGATCACGCATCCGAAGCTAGCCGAGGCCGATCTCTCCTCGCTGCGCTGGCTGCTCTATGGCGCCTCGCCCATTCCCGAAGCGCTGCTCGTCGTGGCCATGCGAGCGCTGCCCAATTGCCGCTTCGTGCAGGCCTATGGCCAGACCGAGCTGTCGCCGGTAGCGACGATCCTGCCGTCGGACTACCACGCGCTCGACGGTCCCAAGGCGGGGAAGCTCGCTTCCGCAGGCCGCGCGGCCATGTGCTGCGAGCTTGAGATCGTCGATCCCAACGGTGTCGAGGTGCCGCGCGACGCCGTCGGCGAGATCCGCGTGCGTGGGCCCAATACGATGCTGGGCTATTGGAACAAGCCCAAGGAGACGGCGGCGGCGTTGCGCGAGGGTTGGGTCTATACCGGCGATGCCGGCCGCATGGACAAGGAGGGCTTCGTCTACATCGTCGACCGGCTCAAGGACATGATCGTCAGCGGCGGCGAGAACGTCTATTCCGCCGAGGTCGAGAACGCCGTGGCGAAGCATCCGGCCGTGTCGCAATGCGCCGTCATCGGCGTCCCTGATGAGATGTGGGGCGAGGCCGTGCACGCGCTGGTGATCCCGAAGCCGGGCCAACGCCCGAGCGCGGAGGAGATCATCCAGCACTGTCACACCCTCATCGCCGGCTACAAATGCCCGCGCAGCGTCGCGTTCCGCAGCGAGCCCTTCCCGCTCTCCGGCGCCGGCAAGGTGCTGAAGCGCGAGCTGCGCAAGCCCTATTGGGAAGGCCGCTCGCGCCAGGTGAATTGAGGTCTACGCAAGGCGTTCGTCGCGACGTAGGCGGGACTGACTTCACTGGGCTTACCCGCGCGCAACGCCGCGTTCTCGGGGTCAACGCCATGCTAACCGGGCGGTTCCAGATGAACTGGCGGAGATTCACCTGGAACGCTGTTGTCTGTTCTCGGTCGAGCATCCATTCCCGGCGCGAAGCGGTGATGTCGCGAGCGCGCGGACGCTTCCGCAGTCGAATGAAGAGCGGCCATGCCACCAACATTGTGGCATGGCCGCCTTGACCCACAACAGACCTCTGGCAGCATAATGCATGGCCGCGGCGGAATTCTGGGGAGCAGCGCAGAGTTCAATCGATTAGTTAAGTGGAGCCTACTTCTCGCTTTGATCAGCGCGTCCGTTCGCCCGCCTCTGCCTTGCTGGCAAAGCCTGAGGGGCGTATAAATTAAAAGGCGGTCATTGGGGTCGAGGCTTGGGTGCGCGGGGGTTCGCACGCAGATCAATAAATCGCGCTAGCGCTCTACCGGCCGGCGTGCGCCGTGGGGCGCGCGCCGAGCGAGCGATGACGCCCGGCGGGAATTCGAGATAGACCCCCGCAGGACACGGCAGCCGTGTCGAAAATGGCGCCGGGGGCTTCAGCGATTCGGTACTGTCGCCGTCAACTCGGCGTCATCTGGGGAATGTCGGCTGATAGTCTTTGCACCGAACGGAAGGTTGGAGGGGCGCCATGATCTCCAGTTCCCGAACTCTTGCCGTGCTGGCGTGCGCATCGACATTGCTCGTCCTGACGCCTGCCTATGGCCAAAGCCACGATCCGGGCTTCGTGCTTCAGCGCGACGATCTCGACCAAAAGCTCGACCACGACAGCCTCAACGCCAAGGATTTTTACAAGCTGCTCGATCAATCGATCGGCGGCAAGAAGTTTGCGAACGCCATTCTCATCTTCGGCGGCTGCTACACGGGCGATTTTGCCGACGTCGCCGGATCGAGCAGCGTCGGGACCAACGAAAACAGCGGCCCCGTCGCCGTCATTGCGGCGTCCGGCGGAGCCGACGACAAGAAGAACGGCGAAAAGAATCGTTGGGAATTGTGCCCGGACATTTCGGGCGGAAATCCATTCGTCAACGGCGTCATGGAATCGTTTGCCGACAGCAATACGGCGACCACGGCGGCGCAGAACGGCACAGGCGCCATGCAATCGGCCGTGGACAAGAGCAACCTGAAGGGCGCTGGCGCGAAGCCGCTCACCGCATCTCACCCCGACAACACGTTTTTCCACGGCGGCGGAGACATCAAGCTCAACGCGGACGTAAAGGGCAAGAAATACGCGATCCTGATGATCGGCGATCCGGAGAGCTATGTTGAATGGAATGCGCTCGTGAACGAATACGATCAGCTCGTCCAGGCAGGCTACACCGATATCGATGTGCTTTTCGGAACGGGAAAGCGGGACGACAAGACTGGGATTCCGCTCCTACCGAACGGCAAGTCAGTCGAAGACGACGAGAAGGAGCGGAGGGAAAACGGAGAAGGCAGCGCCCAGGGCGTGACAATCAAACACGTCGTTACCAAGCCGGACAGCACCAAGGTCGACTTATTCTTGCAAATCCGCAGACCCGCAACGTTTCGCAATTTGCGCGCCGATCTTCAGGCCTGGATGAAACAAGCTGCGCCCGGCGACGCTTTCTTCTTTAAGGCCGAAGGACACTTTACCAACATGGCGCACGGCCGCACGGCGGACGAACTCGATCTCTCGAAAAATCTGGCCATAGGACCTCAGGCGCAGCAATATTGGTATTATTGCTACAATCCCCAGGGCGGCGGGGCGCCCGGGTATTACCCCACCGTTCAGGCGTGCAGCACCGCCTGGCAACCGGTTGCGGCGGCAACGACGCCGCCAGGATATGCCGTCGCTCCATCGCCGACGCCCGCCGCGCCGGTGTTGCCTGGGATTGGATTTGGCTTCGGCTTCGGCTTCGGGTTCGGCCGGCACGGGGGTGAACAGCACGAGGCGCCGGGGCGATCCATGTCGGCGCCCGGCGGGAGCGAAGGGACGACCGCACCAAGGCCGTCGCCCTCGGCGTCGGACTAGGCCCGCGCTTCCAAACGTTACTCTGTATTTCGTTGGGCGACCTCGAATCGATGCTGAGAAATCGCGGCATCGCGCAGCTCGTCGTCACCGGCGTCACCACCGAAGTCTGCGTCAACACCACGGTGCGCGAGGCCAATGACCGCGGCTATGACTGTCTCGTCGATCACGTCATTGACATGGTGCAGTGGCTCGACATTCGGGACGCGGCGTGCGAGCTTCAATCGCGCATCGGCTAGGATGGGATGAGTGCTGCCATTGAGATCAAAAGGCGGCATCCGCAAAGGCCTGCAGGCGCGGCGATGACACGCGGCAAGCTGAGCGAGCGACAGCTCCGGTTCTACGAGGCATACCGCCAAAACGGCGGCAACGCCACCAGGGCAGCAGAGGCGGCCGGCTACAAGGACGCTGCACACGCTGGGTCGCGATTGCTCAGAAATGCGCATATTGCGGCAAAAATCGTGCAGCACCGCGCGTTGCTCGCAAAGCGCAACGATCTAAGCCTTGATGACGCGCTCGAGGAGCTGCGGATCATCGGCTTCGCTCGGATGGATCACTACGCCGACCTGCTGAGCAGCGACAATCCTGTCGAAGTGTTGCGGCGCCTGGGCGACAAGGCGGCGGCCATCAGTCAGCTCACGGTCGAGAGCGTCGACCTGCCGCCGGCAAAAGAGAACGGGCCGCGCCGCGTCGGCCAATATTTCGGTCGGCACAAAGGCGGCGCCATCCGTGATGGCGTGGTTCTCGCTCAGGCCTGATGTCGTCGGTAGCGGACGGCTGCTCAGTCGGTATCGGGAGGCAGTCTCTTCAGGTCCGCGACGTGAGCGCGCGCCTCTTTTTCGGTTTCAAAGTGACCAGTGATAACGGGTGCCTTCCCGGGCTCCGTTCTCTCAATGGCGAACGTTCCGCCACCCCAGGGCGCCCGGCCTGTCCCTCGCGGGCGTCCGGTTGGTCATCCCTGACCACGCCTTGGGGCTTCCCGTGTTGCGTACGCTTTCCTTGTGTACATGCTGTCGCCACTGCCCCGGCGCAGCGGATGGGCGTCGTCTTCGCTCTTTCGCCCAGCCGTATCAGCCTTCCCCGATAGGGTTGTCG